>DATEKP010000107.1:0-3078 GCA_035277405.1 Allostellaceae bacterium
GCACGCCGCCTCGACGCGGCGGCAGCTTTGCAATGCGTCGATCGCGATGTCGCGCGCGGCGTGGCAGCGCGCAACGAACCGGGCAATGAACTCTTCGCCGTCGCGGATCGCGGCGATCGCGGCGTGCTGCAGAAAGGTCGGCGCGCCGCTGGTGTTGAACTCCACCAGCTTTTCAAAGATCGGCAAGAGGTCGGCCGGCGCGGTCAGCCAGCCAAGCCGCCAGCCGGTCATCGCCCAGTTTTTCGAGAAGCTGTTGGCGACGATCAGCCGGTCCTCGGGGTCGGCCTCGTCGAGGAAGGACGGCGCCGCGCGGTTGCCGTAGACGATGCGCGAATAAACTTCGTCGGCGACCAGCCACAGACCACGCCGCCGCGCGAAGCCGAACAGCGCCGCGATGTCGGCCGGATCGATGATCCAGCCGGTCGGGTTCGACGGCGAATTGACGAAGATGCCGCGGGTGCGCGAATCGCAGGCGGCGAACAGCCGCTCGACATCGAGCCGCCAGCCGCCGCCGGGCAGCGGGTCGAGCGCGACGAGGCGCGGCTCGCCGCCCATGATCGACACCGCCGCCGCGACATTTGGCCACACGGGGCCGAGGATCACGAGATTGTCGCCGGCGTCGATCAGCGCTTGTGCCACCAGCATCAGCGCCGACATGCCCGAGCTCGTCACCATGATGCGCGCGGCCGCGACCGGCCGCCGGTGCAGCCCGCTCAGATAACCGGCGAGCGCGGCGCGCAGCTCCGGCAGCCCGGCCTTCCAGGTGTAAAACGTGTGGCCGGCGGCCAAGGCCGCGGTGGCGGCGGCGCCGATAAACGCCGGGGTGGCAAGGTCGCTCTCGCCGTACCACAGCGGGATGACGTCCGGATCGCCCATGCCGAGGGCCGAGATTTCGGCGATTCGGGAGGCCGGCAGCTCGGCGATTGCGGGGCGCACGCGCATTGATTGGGCCTTGCTTTTGTCGAGATTTTGTGACAATGTGTAACACACCGTAACGCTTCGTGGCGGCCCACGCACCTTCACCAGATCGGCAGCACTTTCGCGACGGCGTTGCGCGCAAGCACCTTCGCCAGGACTTTCCTCCAACGAGCCGGCTCCCGCCGGCTCGTCGCGTTTCGGGTTACGGTGACAGTTTACTAATTGCGCGGCAGGGCCCGGTACTTTACAGGCGCTGAGCGATCCGCAATTAGTAAACTGTCACCGTAATTTAAACGACGCCTCCGTCTGCCGGCGCAATTCGTCGAGCGCGACGCCCGGAGCCAGCTCGACCAGTTCCATGCCGCCGCCCTTCTTGTCGATCGCGAACACGGCGAGATCGGTGATCACCAGATCGACAACGCCGGCGCCGGTCAGCGGCAAGGTGCAGCGGTGCAGCAGCTTCGGCTCGCCCTTGGCGGTGTGCTCCATCAAGACGACGACCTTCTTGACCCCGGCGACGAGGTCCATCGCGCCGCCCATGCCCTTGACCATGCGGCCGGGGATCATCCAGTTGGCGAGGTCGCCGTTCTCGGCCACCTGCATCGCGCCGAGGATCGACAGGTCGATATGGCCGCCGCGGATCATGCCGAACGACTGCGCGCTGTCGAAATAGCTGGTGGTCGGCAACTCCGTTACGGTCTGTTTCCCGGCGTTGATCAGGTCGGGGTCCTCCTCGCCCTCATAGGGGAAGGGACCCATGCCCATCATGCCGTTCTCGCTCTGCAATTGGACGCTGATGCCGGGCGGGATGTAGTTCGACACCAGCGTCGGGATGCCGATCCCGAGATTGACGTAGAACCCGTCCTTCAATTCGGCGGCAGCGCGCTGCGCCATCTCCTCGCGTGACCAGGGCATTACATTCGCTCCTCTCTGAGCCCCTCTCCGCCCTTCAGGGGGGAGAGGGAGGGGCCCAATCGCGCAGCGATTGGGAGGGTGAGGTGGGTCTCCGCAATCGCTCTGGAATCCCCCACCTCACCCTACCCTCTCCGCCCCTAGGGGCGGAGAGGGGAAGTGATCAGCGTTTTCTGACGGTGCGCTGCTCGATGCGCTTTTCGTATTGGGGGTAGTGCACTAGGCGTTGCACGAAGATGCCGGGGGTGTGGATGTGGTCGGGGTCGATCTCGCCCGGCTCGACCAGGTGCTCGATTTCGGCGACCGTGACCTTGCCCGCTGTCGCCATCACCGGATTGAAGTTGCGCGCGGTCTTGCGATAGACGAGGTTGCCCTCGCGGTCGCCCTTCCAGGCATGGACGATCGCCAGGTCGGCGACGAGGCCCCTTTCCATGACGTAGGTCTGGCCGTCGAATTCGCGCGTTTCCTTGCCCTCGGCGACCAGCGTGCCGACCCCCGTTTTGGTGAAAAAGGCCGGGACCCCGGCGCCGCCGGCGCGGATGCGCTCGGCCAGCGTACCTTGCGGGTTGAATTCGAGTTCGAGTTCGCCCTTCAGATAGAGATCGGCGAACAGTTTGTTCTCGCCGACATAGGACGAAATCATCTTCTTGATCTGCCTTGTGTCGAGCAGCACCCCGAGGCCAGCGCCGTCGATCCCGGCGTTGTTCGAGACGATCGTCAGCCCCTTGACCCCGGCCGCGCGCACCGCCGCGATCAGCTTTTCCGGGATGCCGCACAGGCCGAACCCGCCGGCCATGATCGTCATGCCGTCATGCAGCAGCCCCGCGAGCGCCGCATCGGCATCGGGGAAGACCTTGTTCGCCATCGCACGCTCCCGCGCAATCCGTCGCGGTGATAGTGCCGGCGCCGGCTTGCTGTCAATTTGCCCCCTTTTCCGCCGCCGGTTTGACGCCGAGCTTCTGTCGCGTGACCGCATCGACGACGCCGTTGGAGTCGAGGCCGTTCGCCTTCTGGAAGCGGGCCACGGCGGCGGCGGTGGCGCCGTCGTAACTGCCGTTCTGCGGCGCCTTGATATGCGCGTCGGCCAGCGCTGCCTGCACGGCAGCGACATCGGCGCCATGCATCGCCGGCTCGGCCGGGCGCAGATCGCGCGGCATGCCCGGCGCCGATTTGCCGCCGCCGAACCAGGCGATGATGTTGTTGCCGTTGAGCGAGAGCGGCTTCTGCGGCGTCGAGGCGAGGTAGAAT
>DATEKP010000108.1:0-2724 GCA_035277405.1 Allostellaceae bacterium
CTCCCGCACCGCGGGAGAGGGGGACCGCTCGCGAGAGCGAGCGGTGGGTGAGGGCCGATGCCGGCTGAGTCGCCCTCACCCGTCTCCGCGCTGCGCGCGGAGCCACCCTCTCCCGCATTGCGGGAGAGGGGCCATGCGGCGCCTGAGGGGCGACCGTGAGCCTCTCGACGCCGTTCATCCGGCGGCCGATCGCGACGACGCTGCTGACGATCGGGGTGGCGCTGGCCGGGCTGTTCGCGTTCATGAAACTGCCGGTGTCGCCGCTGCCGCAGGTCGATTTCCCGACCGTTTCGGTCAGCGCCAACATGCCCGGCGCCAGCCCCGAGACGATGGCGACGACGGTCGCGACGCCGCTCGAACGCCATCTCGGCATCATCGCCGACGTCACCGAGATGACGTCGTCGAGCACCGTCGGCTCGACCCGCATCACATTGCAGTTCGGCCTCGGCCGCGACATCGACGGCGCGGCGCGCGACGTGCAGGCGGCGATCAACGCGGCGCGCGCCGACTTGCCGTCAAGCCTCAAGAGCAACCCGACCTACCGCAAGGTCAACCCGGCCGACGCGCCGATCCTGATCCTGTCGATGACCTCGGACACCGAGACGCGCGGCCAGATGTTCGACCTCGCCTCGACGATCCTGCAGCCGGCGCTGTCGCAGATCGACGGTATCGGCGAGGTCAGGATCAGCGGCAGCGCCGCGCCGGCGGTGCGCGTCGAACTGAACCCGCTGCCGCTGTTCAAATACGGCATCGGCCTCGAAGACGTGCGCGCGGCGCTGACTTCGGCCAATGCGCATAGCCCGAAAGGCTCGATCGACGACGGCCCCCGCCATTACCAAATCTACACCAACGACCAGGCGACAAAGGCCGACGATTATCGCCCGCTGATCGTCGCTTATCGCGACGGCGCCCCGGTGCGCCTCAGCGATGTCGCGAGCGTCGAGGACGGCCCGGAAAACCTGCGCAATGCCGGCCTCGCTAACGGCAAGCCGGCGGTCTTGGTGATCCTCTACATCCAGCCCGGCGGCAACATCATCAGCACGGTCGACCGGGTCTATGCCGAGCTGCCGCAGCTCCGGGCTTCGCTGCCGCTCGATCTGACACTCGGGGTGCCAGTGGACCGCAGCGTCACGATCCGCGCCTCGCTGCACGATGTCGAGGCGGCGCTGGCGATCGCGACAGGCCTCGTGATCCTCGTCGTCTTCGCCTTCCTGCGCAACGCGCGCGCCGCGCTGATCCCGAGCGTCGCGGTGCCGGTGTCGCTGATCGGCACATTCGGGGTCATGTACCTGCTGGGCTACAGCCTCGACAATCTGTCGCTGATGGCGCTGACGATCTCGACCGGTTTTGTCGTCGATGATGCGATCGTCGTGCTGGAAAACGTCACGCGTCACCTCGAAGCCGGCATGGGACGGTTGGAGGCGGCGCTGCTCGGCGCCCGCGAGGTCGGCTTCACGGTCCTGTCGATGAGCCTGTCGCTGATCGCCGTGTTCGTGCCGATCCTGTTCATGGGCGGCCTTGTCGGCCGGCTGTTCCGGGAATTCGCGGTGACCTTGTCGGTGGCGATCCTGATCTCGCTCGTCGTGTCGCTGACCACGACGCCGATGATGTGCGCCCATCTGATGACGGTGCAGCGGCCGGGTCAGCGGCATTCGCGCTTGTACATCATCGGCGAGCGGGTGTTCGACGCGATGCTGGGGTTCTACGAACGCACGCTGGCGCAGGCGCTGCGCTGGCCGGCGGCGGTGCTGGGCGTGCTGCTGCTGGTCGTCGCGCTCAACGTCTATCTGTTCGTGCTGATCCCCAAGGGGTTCTTTCCGACGCAGGACACCGGCCGCATGGTCGGCGGCATCCAAGGCGACCAGAGCATCTCGTTTCAGCTAATGCAGCAGAAGCTCAGGGAATTCATCGACATCATCCGCAAGGACCCGGCGATCGACAGCGTCGTCGGCTTCACCGGCGGCGGCAAGACCAATTCCGGCTTCGTTTTCATCTCGCTGAAGCCGATCTCGCAGCGTGCGGGGGTGCAGCAGGTGATGGCGCGGCTGCGCCGGCAGCTCGGGCATGTCGCCGGCGCCCGGCTGTTTCTCGCGCCGGTGCAGGACATCCGCGCCGGCGGCCGATCGAGCAACGCGACCTACCAATACACGCTGACCGGCGACGATCTCGAACAGCTCCACGACTGGGCGCCCAAGGTGACGGCGGCGCTGGAGAAATTGCCGGAACTGACCGACGTCAATTCCGACCAGGAGCAGAAGGGCCTTGAAACCGATCTGGTGATCGACCGCAAGACGGCGGCGCGGCTCGGCATCGCGGTGTCGCAGATCGACAACACGCTCTACGACGCGTTCGGGCAGCGCCAGGTGTCGGTGATCTATACGCCGCGCAACCAGTATCACGTCGTCATGGAGGTGGCGCCGCAATTCTGGCAGAGCCCGGATACGCTCGACCAGCTCTACATCAGCACCGCCGGCGGGCCGGTCAAAGGCACGCAGCAGACCAATGCGCGGGTCGGCACGGTCGCGGGCAAGCCGGCGGCGCGCAGCGCCAGCACCGCAAATGCCGCCACGATCGCCGCCGACACCGCCCGCAACCAAGCGACCAATGCACTGGCCAATACCGGGCGCGGCGCCACCTCGACCGGTGCCGCCGTCAGTACCGCGCACGAGAACATGGTGCCGCTGTCGGCGGTCGCCCATTACGCCCCTGGCGCCACACCGCTGG
>DATEKP010000109.1:0-5904 GCA_035277405.1 Allostellaceae bacterium
GCTCGCCCTGCCGAGCGTCGATGCGCTCGTCGCGCGCGAACGCCCGTCCGAGCCGCTCGTCTGCCTGCGGCCGGCGACCGTTGCCGCGGCGTCGCGACGTTTTGTCGAGGCGTTCCCGAGCGAGGTGCTCTATGCCGTCAAATGCAACCCGGAGCCGCGCGTGCTGCGCGCGCTGTCGGCCGGCGGCGTCAAGCATTTCGACTGCGCCTCGCTGCCCGAGATCGCGCTGGTGCGGCGGGTGCTGCCGCAGGCGGCCGTGCATTTCATGCACCCGGTCAAGGGCCGCGCGGCGATCCACGCCGCATTCCACCGCCACGGGGTCGTCGATTTCGCCTTCGACAGCGCCGATGAGCTGGAAAAGATCGTGCAGGAGACCGTGCCGGTCGGGTTGGTCGGCGCGCCGCCGGTGCTTGGGCTGTTTCTGCGGCTGGCAGTGGCGCAGGGCGGGGCCTACGACCTGTCGGGCAAGTTCGGCGTCGCGGTCGCCGAGGCGGCCGAGCTGCTGCGTCTGGCGCGGCCGCACGCGGCACGGCTCGGTCTGTGCTTCCATGTCGGCTCGCAATGCCTCGACCCGGCCGCCTATGGCCGCGCCGTCGCGCTGGCGGCCGAGGCGGCGGCGCGGGCCGAGGTCGTGCTCGACGTGCTCGATGTCGGCGGCGGCTTTCCGGTCAGCTATCCGGGCACTGTGCCGCCGCCGCTCGGCGACTACACGGCGGCGATCGCACAGGTTGCCGCGGCGCATTTCCCCGCCGGGGTGCGGCTCTGGGCCGAGCCGGGGCGGGCATTGGTCGCCGGGGGCGGGTCGCTGGTTGTGCAGGTGCAGCTGCGCAAGGGCGACGCGCTCTACGTCAATGACGGCATCTACGGCAGCCTCAGCGACGCCGGCCGGCCCGGTTTCCGCTTCCCGGCGCGGCGCCTGCGCGAGGCCGGTGCGGCAGAGGAGGGAGGCGCGGAGTTGCGACCGTTCGCGCTGTTCGGCCCGACCTGCGACAGCGCCGACCGCATGCCGGGGCCGTTCCTGTTGTCCGATGACATTGACGAGGGCGACTGGATCGAATTGGGCCAGCTCGGCGCTTACGGCGCCTGCCTGCGCACCCGCTTCAACGGCTTTGATGGCCCGACAACGGTCGAGGTTGCCGACCCGCCGATGCTGGCGACCCCCGGCTACGCGGCGTAAAGTTCGGGCGGCAGCACCGGCGCGGCGCGGCCGCGCGCGTGCAGGTAGGATTGCCAGAACAGGCAGGCCGCCACCGAGCGCCACGGCCGCCACGCCTCGCCGATCTCGCGCACGGCCGCCTCGCCGGGCCGCTCGCCGAGGCCGAGGCACTCGCCGATCCCGACCTGCAACCCGAGATCGGCGGCCGGCCAGATGTCCGGCCGGCCAAGCGCGAAGATCAGGTAGATTTCCGCGCTCCACCGCCCGATACCCTTCAGCCCGACGAGGGTGGCGAACGCGTCCTCGTCGGATATCGCCGCCAGCGCAGCGAAATCGAGGCTGCCATCCGCGACCGCCGCGGCAAGGCCGCGCGCATAGCCCATCTTCTGCCGGCTGAAGCCGCATTGCCGCAATATCGCGTCGTCGAGCGCCAGGAACGGCGCCGGCGCCAGCGGTCGGCACAAGCCCGAGAGGCGGCGGTGCATCGCCGCCGCGGCATCGATCGACACCTGCTGTTCGAGAATGATGTGCAGCAGGGTCGGAAATCCGTTGCGGCGGCGGCGGAAGCCCGGCGCGCCGGCGCGCGCCAGGATGGCGCGGAACACCGGCTCGGCCCCAAGCGCGGTGATGCCTTGTTCCAGGCCCTCCGGGGCGAGGATCGGCGCGTCGGAACCGCGCGATGGTGTTGAAAGCGGGGTTGTGGCCATGCGGCGCTTACCATAACCGTTCCGCTGCCGGGCGACAGTGATTGCCGCATCGCTGCAACCTCCGTCTCGCCGTCCGCGAGATTACGTCCTATCCTCGGGCGAGGCCGCCTCATCGATGTCGGAACCCAAGTTGGAAGGGCAGATTGAGTTGCATCCGGCGGGCGAGATGGTGGGCGAGCCGCGCGCGGGCGCGGCCGCACAGCCAATCGGCCTCCCGCGCATCTTCCTGGCATTTCTGCGGCTCGGCGGCACCAGTTTCGGCGGCGGCACCGCAGGCTGGCTGCATCGCGAGATCGTGCTGCGGCGCGGCTGGATCGACGATAAGAGCTTTCTCGCGATGATGGCGATCGGCCAGGTCATGCCGGGGTCGAACGGCGTCAAGATGACCGTGCTGATCGGCCAGGAGCTGCGCGGCGCGGCCGGTGCCGCGGCGGCGCTGGCGGGCCTCTTGGCGGCACCGTTCGCGATCGCGGTGGCGATCGGTGCGCTCTATGTCGGTGGCGGCGGACACCCGGTCGCGCATGCGATGCTCGACGGGGTGGCCGCCGCCGTTGTCGGGCTGACCTGCGCGACCGGCCTGCACGGGCTGGTGCGCGGCGCGCCCGGCCCGGAGGGCGTGACGATCGCCGGCCTCATCGTGCTGTGCGTCGGTATCCTGCGCTGGCCGATGCTGCCGGTCATCGCCGTCTTGGCGCCGGTCAGCATCGGTTTGGCGTTGCGCAGGCGCCATCGCGGCTGACATGCGCGACAGCTTCGGCCATGCGCTGATCGCGCTCGTCTGGGTGTTCGCACCATTGTCGCTGGTGTCGTTCGGCGGCGGCAACGCGACGATCGCCGAGATCGCGCAGCAGACCGTTTCCGTGCATCACTGGACGAGCGCCGGCGAATTCTCCGACCTGTTTGCCTTGTCGCGGGCGGCGCCCGGACCGGGGTCGATGCTGGCGGCGCTGATCGGGTGGAAGGTTGCGGGAGTGGCCGGCGCGCTGGTCGCCACCTTGGCGTTTTATTTGCCGGGCGTCGTGTTGGTCTACAGCGCGGCGCGGCTGTGGGGGCGGTGGCGCGGGACTGCCTGGCACACCGCGATCGAGCGCGGCATCGCGCCGGTCGCGGCCGGGCTGTTTCTGGCCGGCGGCATCGTCGTGTTGCCAGACGCGTTATCGGGATGGCCGTTATGGGCCGCGGCGGCCGTGGCGACGGCGGTGCTGCTGCGCTGGCCGCGCATGCACCCGGTGCCGCTGCTGGTCGCCGGCGCGGCGGTGTTCGGCCTTGCCGCTGCGATTTGAGGAGGAGCGATGCTGCCGCAGGATTTCGCGGATCGTCTCGTGCGCGACGGGCCCGAGGCCGTGATCTACGCCGATGCCGACGGCCGCATCGCCTTCTGGAACGCGGCGGCGACGCGGGTCTTCGGCTACGGCGAGGCCGAGGCGCTCGGCCAGAGCCTCGATCTGATCATCCCCGAGCGGCTGCGGGCGCGGCACTGGCAGGGCTACAACGAAGTCATGGCCGGGCGCGCGAGCCGCTACGGCGCCGGCGACCTGCTCGCCGTGCCGGCGCGACACAAGGACGGGCGGCAGATATCGGTCGAGTTCACGATCCTGCCGTTCCGCGACGCCGCCGGCGCGCTGGTCGGCATCGCCGCGCTGCTGCGCGACGTGACGTCCCGCTTCGAGGAGATGCGGGCGCTCCGCCGCGAATTGGCGGCACTGAAAGCCCGGGCCGCGGGCTAAACCGTCGCGCCCAACCGGCGGCGCAGCGCCTGCGCGTCGAACGGGGCGCGCACCTTGGCGTCGTTGTCGAAATAGACATAAACATCGCGCGGCCGGCGCGGCGGATGGCGCTGCGGGTCGATCAGCTGCGGCTCGGCCGGCTGCTCGCCGGCGCGCCACGCCGCGATGCGCGCCCAGCGGTCGAGTTCGGCGTCGGAATAGCCGCTGGCGTATAATTCCTGCGCGCCGTGCAGGCGCATATAGACAAAACCCGCGGTCACGTCCTCGGCATAAGGCAATCCGGCCGCGTCGGCCGCGACCAGCGCGATGCCATGCCGGCGCAGCAATGCCGTGAAATCGGGGTTGAAAAAGCTGCGATGCCGCACCTCGACGGCATGGCGCAGCCGGCGCCGCCGGTCGGTCGCGGTCCAGGCGCGGCCGAGGAGGCGGTGGTCGTGACGGCGGGCGAGGTCGGCGGCAACCGTCGTGTCGCGCGGCAGGAGCGCGAAGAACGTGGCGAGTTTCTCCGGCTCGAAGCAGAAGCGCGGCGGGAATTGCCAGAGGATCGGCCCGAGTTTGGCGCCAAGCCGCAATATCCCCTGTGCGAAGAAATTGGCGAGCGGCGCCTCGATGTCGCGCAGCTGCTTCATGTGCGTGACGAACCGGCTGCCTTTGACCGCGAAGACAAAGCCGTCGGGCGTCTCGTCGTGCCAGCGGGCGAAGAAGTCGGGACGCTGCAATGAATAATGCGTGCCGTTGATCTCGATCGTGTCGAAATGCCGGGCGGCGTAGGCGAGTTCGTCGCGCTGGCGCAAACCGGGCGGGTAGAAATGGCCGCGCCAGCCGGGGTAGCGCCAACCCGAAATGCCGATCCGCACCCGGCCCTGCCGCGCCGCGTCAGGGGGCGTTGTCATGCTGCTATTTGATTCGCCGGCGGCATCATCAAATACTCGTCATTGCGAGGAGCCAACGGCGACGAAGCAATCTCGTCGGTCAGCAAACGTGATGCCTCGGGATTGCTTCGCTGCGCTCGCAATGACAGCATTTTTACGTTGGTAATGTGAAACTGAGCCATTATGAACTTCGGCCATGCTGACGATCTCCGGTCTGACCTACCGCGTCGGCGGCCGCCACGGCCGCGCCCTTTTCGACGACGCCAACGCGCAGATCCCGGCCGGCTGCAAGCTCGGGCTGGTCGGCCGCAATGGCGCCGGCAAATCGACATTGCTCGACCTGATCCGCGGCCGCCTGTTGCCCGAGCGCGGCGACATCTTTCTGCCGAAGGGCTGCCGCATCGGCTTTCTGGCACAGGAGGCGCCGGGCGGCGCCGCCAACGCGCTCGACACCGTCCTCGCGGCCGACCGCGAACGCAGCCGCCTGATGGCCGAACTGGAGCGTGGGCCGGCGCCGCTGCGCATCGCCGAGATCGAGGTGCGGCTCGACGAGATCGATGCGCGCAGCGCGCCGGCGCGCGCCGCCCGCATTCTCGCCGGGCTCGGACTCGACGCGGCGATGCAGGCGCACCCGCTCGACGAGTTGTCGGGGGGCTGGCGCATGCGCGTGGCGCTCGCCGCGGTGCTGTTCGCCGAACCCGATCTGTTGCTGCTCGACGAGCCGACCAATCATCTCGATCTCGAAGCCGCGTTGTGGCTCGAACGTTATCTGCGCCGCTATCGGCACAGCTTTGTGCTGGTCAGCCACGACCGCCAGCTGCTCAACGCCGCGACCACGACGACGCTGCACCTCGAAAGGGGCAAGCTGACGCTCTATTCCGGCGGCTTCGACCAGTTTCTGCGCACCCGCCGCGAGGCGATCGCGCGGCAGAACGTCATGGCGCGCCGTCAGCAGCAGGAGCGCGAGCGGCTGCAGCATTTCATCGACCGTTTCCGCGCCAAGGCATCGAAGGCGCGCCAGGCGCAGAGCCGCATGAAGGCATTGGCGCGGCTCGAACCGGTGGCGCTGGCGGTCGAGCAGCCGGCGCCGGCATTGCGCCTGCCCGAGCCGGCCGAACTCAGCCCGCCATTGCTCGCGCTCGATCGGGTCAGCACCGGCTACATGCCGGGGTGGCCGGTGCTGTCACGGCTCGACCTGCGGCTCGACCCGGACGACCGCATCGCGCTGCTGGGCGCCAACGGCAACGGCAAGACGACCTTGGCGCGGCTGCTCGCCGGCCGGCTGCCGCCGCTGTCGGGGCAGCTGACCCGCGCGGCGAAGCTGCGCTGCGGGTTTTTCGCGCAGCACCAGATCGAGGAATTGCGGCCGGCCGAATCCGCCTTCGACCATCTCGCGGCGCTGCTGCCCGATACGCCGGCCGAGGCGGTGCGCGCCCGGCTCG
>DATEKP010000110.1:0-2712 GCA_035277405.1 Allostellaceae bacterium
GCCGCCGCCGCCGCCTGCCTCGCGCGCGCGATCATGCGCGCGGTCATGGCCGCCGCGCCGCTCGGCGGCTTTCCGAGCTGGCGCCATGCTTACGGCGGAGAGAGAAGCTGATCAGGCCGCCGCGCAGCGCGGTTTTTCGAGGCGCTCGTCGAGGATCGCGCGGCTCGGCGGGAAGGTGACGCTGGCGCGGGTGCCGACCCCGAGTTCGCTGTGCAATTTGATCGTGCCGCCGTGCAACTCCATGATCGCCTTGACCAGCGGCAGGCCGAGGCCGGTACCCGGGTGCGACCGGCTCAGGAACGAATCGACCTGCTCGAACGGCTGCAGCACGCGCGGCAGGTCGTCGGGCGCGATGCCGATGCCGGTGTCGGCAACGCTGATCGTCAACCCGCTCGTCTTGTCAAATTGTGCGGCGATCGCGACGCGGCCGCCCGGCGGCGTGAACTTGACGGCATTGCTGACGAGGTTGAGCAATACCTGCTTGGTCTTGCGCTCGTCGGCGTGCAGCAACGGCAGACCCGCCGGCAGTTCGACCAGCTCAGACAGGTCGCCCTTGCGCATGCGGTCGCTGATCAGCTGGCGCACCGAGCGGACCGTATCGCGCAGGTCGAACAACTCCTCGTGCAGTTCGAGCTTGCCGGCCTCGGCCTTCGACAGGTCGAGCACGTCGTTGATGATGCGCAGGAGATGCGTGCCGCTGTCGTGGATGTCGGCGACATAGGCACGGTAATTTTCGTTGGGCAGCGCGCCGAGCACCTCGCGCAGCATGATCTCGGAAAAGCCGATGATGGCGTTGAGCGGGGTGCGCAGCTCATGGCTCATCGTCGCCAGAAAGCCGGACTTGCCGCGGCTCGCCGCTTCCGCCGCGTCCTTGGCGAGGCGCAGCGCCTCATAGCTCGCCTCGCGCTCCAATTGCAGCGCCACCCGGTCGAAACAGCGGTCGAGCACGCCGGACAGGGCTTCGATGCCGCACGCCTTGTCGAGGCAGTCGCAGGCGCCGCGGCGCACCGCGGCGAGCGCGGTGTCGCCGTCGAGCGGCGCGCCGCTCAAGAGCACGCACAGCAAATCGGGGTGCTCGGCGCGCAGGCGCGGGATCAGGTCGAGACCGCGCGCGCTGTCGCCGAGCCGCACATCGATCAAGGCCACCGCAGGCGGGTCGCCGTCGTCAGGCGGATCGCGCAGCAGCGCGAGGGCGCGCTCGGCGGTGTCGGCATGCAGCGTCGCATAGCCGATCGGCCGCAGCATCGCCGCGATCCGCTCGGCAAAGCCGGCTTCGGCATCGACGAGCAGGACCGAGCGCACGATCTTGCCTTCCGGTCTCATCGCCGTCTCACCGGCCGGGCGCGGCCAGAACCCCCAACCCAGCTCATGCCGTTCCGCGTCTCCTGCAGCCGCGCACCGGCACGGCAGCGCCGGCTCCCGATCGTCCGCCGGCCGGTGCCGATTGTCGCGCCGTACTGGTTGACAAAGCGTTTAGGCGCCGCGGTCGCAGGTGCATGCCGGATGCTCCATTCTCTCTTGCGCCATTGTCGCCATATCGCGGTTGAAGAATGCTTAACAATGGTTGTAGGTTGTCCCTGTCCTCACGCGACGATGCGGGCGCGGCATTCGCCAAAGCCGATCGACGCAAACCCGGCGCGCCGGCAATGGGCGCGGAAGATCGCCTCGTCGCCATCTTCGAGGAAGCTGCGCGTTTCGCCCGAGCCGAGCGCCAGCCGGCGCGTGCCATCGAGGCTCTGCTCGCTGAGGCTGCCCCAGCCTTCCTCGGTCGGGCCGGAGATCGTGCCGGTGCCGAACAGGTCTCCGGGTAGGAGGTTGCAACCGCCGCTGGTGTGATGCGCGACGAGCTGCGCCAGGGTCCAGTAGAGGTCGGTCGTGTTGCTGTGCGAGATGCGATGCGCGGGCAAGGCCTGTTCGCGCATGCGCGGGGTCAGCACGAGGGCTTCGAGCGCGATATCGAAGGCGCCGGTTTCCTGCTCGCTGCTGTCCAGCAGATATGGCAGCGGGTGCGGGTCGCCGGCGGGGCGCGGCGGCTGCGCGACGCGGAACGGCTCCAGCGCCTCCAGCGTGACGATCCACGGCGACACGGTCGAGCCGAAGCTCTTGCCGAGAAACGGGCCGAGCGGCGCCGATTCCCATTGCTGAATGTCGCGCGCCGACCAGTCGTTGACGAGGCCGAGGCCGAAGATGTGGGCGCCGGCCTCGCCGATCGCGATCGGCTCGCCCTGGCGGTTGCCGGGGCCGATCCACACCGCCAGTTCAAGTTCGTAATCGAGCTTGCGGCATGGTCCGAAGCTCGGCGCCGCCTCGTCGGGCAGCTTGCGCTGGCCGTTCGGCCGCCGCACCGGCACGCCTGCCTCGCGCACCGATGAGGCGCGGCTGTGATAGGCCACCGGCACGTATTTGTAGTTCGGGTTGAGCGGGTTGTTGGGATCGCGCCGGCGCCCGCCATTGGTGGCGTGGTGGATGCCGGCGAAGAAATCGGTGAAGTTGCCGATTTCGGCCGGCACATGCAGCCAGCATTCGCTCGCCCGGTGCAAGATTTGGCCGGCCAGCGGCTCGGCCTTGGCGCGGCCGTCGCCATCGGCGGCTAAGAGCGCGAAGACCTGGCGGCGCAATGCCCGGCGCGGCGCGGCGCCCAGCGCCATCAGCGGGTTGAGGGTGGGGCCGGAGGCGGCTTCGGCGGCCGCCGCGGCGGGGCCGGAGAAGAGG
>DATEKP010000111.1:0-8420 GCA_035277405.1 Allostellaceae bacterium
CCCCGCTTATCGTGCTCTTTCTCGAACATCCCTATCTCGCGCGCAAACCGCCGAAATCGCTCGACCGCGACGATTTTTGCGAAGCGCTGCCGGAGGGTCTCTCGCCGGAGGACGGCGCCGCGACGTTGACCGAAGTCACCGCCGCGGCAGTCGCCGCTTCGCTCGCGCATTTCCCGTCGCCGCCGCGCGAATGGCTCGTCAGCGGCGGCGGTCGCCACAACCCGGCGATCATGGCGGCGCTGGCCCGCCGGCTCGCCGCGCCGGTGCGGCCGGTCGAGGCCGCGGGCTGGGACGGCGACGCGCTCGAAGCGCAGGCCTTCGCCTATCTCGCGGTGCGCTCGCGGTGCGGACTGCCGCTCAGCCTGCCATCGACGACCGGCGCGCCCTATCCGGTGCGCGGCGGCCGGCTGTTCCTGGCCTAGGGCAACAATCGTCACCCCCGCGCAAGCGGGGGTCCAGGGGCGACCACGCGTCGTTTGCCCCTCGATTCCCGCTTGCGTGGGAATGACGGCCCCATACGGTCGGTCGCGACGAGACCGCTCGCCTCCTCGCGCAGCGCGCGGCGGTGCAATTTGCCGGTTTCGGTGACCGGGAGCGCGGCGCGCAATTCGATCCGGTCCGGCGTCTTGTAGCTGGAGGCGATGGAGCGGCAATGAACGCGCAATCTCTCGGCGTCGAGCGCGGCGCCGCCCTCCGGCACGACAAACGCGACGATCGCCTCTCCCTGCTCGCCGGCGGCGGCGCCGACCACCGCGGCCTGCGCGACGCCGGGATATTGCAACAAGACCGCCTCGACCTCGGCCGGCGATACGTTGATGCCGGCGCGCTTGATCATGTCGCCGCCGCGCGCGACGAAGTGAAAGCAGCCCTCGTCGTCGAGCCAGCCGATATCGCCGGTGCGAAAATATCCGTCGGCGGTGAAGGCGGCGGCATTGTGCGCGGCGCTGGCCCCGGTATAGCCCGGCGTGATGCAGCCGGCGACTTCGAGCATGCCGGTCTCGCCCGGCGGCAATGGGCGGCCCCCATCATCCACGATGCGCAGCCGCATGCCTGGCAGCGGCGGCCCTTGTCCTGCCATGCGGCGGGCGAGCGGCCAGCCGCACGGCGTGACCGCGCAATTGCCGTAGGTCTCGGTGGCGCCGTATATGTTGCAGATCTCGGCGGCGCCCAATTCCTCGGCGGCGAGGCGGACCTCCTCGGGCGAGCCGATCATCAGCCCGGTCCTGAGGCTTGCCGTGCGTGCGCGGCGGAACTGCGGGTGGCGCAGCACCGCGCCGGTGATGCTCGGCAACGTGTACACGGCGGTGACCTGGTTGCGTTCGACGAGGCCGAGCCATTCTCCCGGATCGAAGCGGGCTTGCAATACCAGCGCGGCCCCGTGCGTCATGGTCGCCGGCAGGGCGTTGCAGGCGCCATAGGCCCAGAACAAGGGCGGCGCCAGCAGGACGCGGTCGTCCGGCGTCAATCCCATGCGCGCGCCGATGTTGAAGCCGTTCTCGATCACCGCGAAATGCTGCAGCCGCACGGCCTTGGGCCGAGCGCTCGACCCCGAGGTGTAGAGGATCAGCGCGTCGTCCTCGGCGCGGGCGCCCTCGCCCGGCATCGGCGGATCGAACGGCGCGCCGCCGTTGCGAATTTCGCGGTAGCCGAGCCAGCCCGGCGGCGGCACGCCATCGATCAGCACCTTGCGCCGAAGCCGCAGATGATTGGGGGCGAGCTTTGCCAGCGTGGCGGCGAAATCCTGCCCGGCAAACGCGGCGACCGCGATCAGCGCGTCGAGCGCGGCGTCTTCCAGCAGGTAGGCGAGTTCGGCCGGTTTCGACCAGGTGCTGAACGGCACCGCGACCGCGCCGAGCGCCGCCGCGCCAAAACACGCCTCGAGCCATTCGAGCCGGTTGTTGACAAGTATCCCGACCCGCCCGCCGCGCGCGACGCCGCCCTCCCGCAACGCCACGGCCACCCGCGCCGCACCGTCGGCGAGGCCGCGGTACGAGACTTCGCGCGCGCCGTCGATCACCGCGGGCCGCTCGGCACAGCGCTCGGCCTGTTCGCACAGCAGCTCGAATAATGTGCGGCTGTAGGGCGCTCTCATTCGCTGCGACATTCTCCTTTGTCATACCGGCGAAAGCCGGTATCCACGGCAGAGATGGGTCCCGGCTTTGGCCGGGGCGACATGATAGAGTGCCTCGCCGCCATGATCGATTTCCGCAGCGACAACACCGGGCGCGCCGCGCCGGCGATCCTCGACGCCCTCATTCGCGCCAACGAGGGCACCGCGCTCGGTTATGGCGCCGACGAATGGACGGCGCGGCTGCAGGAGCGCTTCAGCGAATTGTTCGAAACGCGCGTTCGGGTCTTTCCGGTCGCCACCGGCACGGCCGCCAACGCGCTGTCATTGGCCGCGATCAGCCCGCCCTGGGGCCTCGTCTATTGCAGCGAATTGGCGCACATCAACACCTCCGAGGCCAATGCCGCCGGGTTTTTTGGCGGCGGGCTGAAGCTCGTGCCGGTCGAGGGCAGGGACGGCAGGATCGACGCCGGCGCGCTGGCGCAGCGCCTCGCGGCGGTGCAGCCCGGCGCCATTCATCGCGGCCAGCCCGCCGCGGTCAACCTGACGCAGGCGAGCGATCTCGGCGCCGTCTATTCGCTCGACGAGATCGGCGCCATCACAAAGGCGGCCAAGGCGCGCGGCCTGCGGGTCCACATGGACGGCGCGCGCTTCGCCAATGCGCTGGCGCGGCTCGGCTGCTCACCGGCCGAAATGAGCTGGCGCGCCGGGGTCGACATCCTGTCGTTCGGCGCCACCAAGAACGGCGGCGCGCTGTGCGACGCGATCGTCGTGTTCGCGCCCGAGCTGGCCGACGGCCTCGCCGTGCAATTGCGCCGCGCCGGGCAGGTATGGTCGAAGATGCGCTTCGCCGCGGCGCAACTCCTGGCCTATGTCGAGGACGAGCTGTGGCTGAAGCTGGCCGCGTCGTCGAACGCGGCGGCGGCGCGCATCGCCGCCGGGATCGCGGGGGTCGCCGGCATACGCCTCGTCGCGCCGGTCGAGGCCAACGAGCTGTTCATCGAACTGCCCGCCGGTGCGATGGACATGCTGGAGCATGACGGCTTTCAGTTCTACCGCCGCAGCGCGACGCTGGCCCGCTTTGTCTGCCGCTTCGATGTGAGCGGCGATGAAGCCGACGCTTTGGTCGCCGCCTTGCGCCGCCATTGCGCCCCGGCCCGCGCCGCGGAGTAGCCGCTAAAATCGGCGGAAGCACATCGCCGCGGCGAGACGCCAGACGAGCAAGGGATCGGGCGCGGCGACCAGCGGGTCGAACGGGTTCCAGCCGGCCCGCCGTAGGCGGGCGAGGGCATGGCCGGCGACGATCGCCGGCAGCATCGCCGGCAGGGCGGCGCGCGGCAGTTCCTTGCGGGAACGCCGGGCGGCGGCGAGATGCGCGGCAGCGGCCTCGCCGATCGCTGCGACCGCGACTCCTTGCGGGATGCAGCTGCGGCCGGCCCGCGCGTGAAACGGTAGAGCGCGCAGCAGTCCGGCGAGCGCGTAGGCAATGCCGATCTCCCGCCCCGCCGCCAGCGCCGCCGGCGTTGCGGCGCCGAGCACCTCCAGGGCGAGATGGACGAGCGTCGCGGAAGTGCCCTCGGCGTAAGTTTCGAGCGCCGCGAGATCGGCCGGCGGCGCATCGGCGAGGTCCATTTCGCGCGCGTCGATCAGGCGGTCGAGGGCGGCGCGGCTCAACCCGAATTGGCGGATCGCAGCGGCGAGCGGCGCCGCCGTCTCGTGCGCCCGCGGCGGCATGCCGGCATAGGCGGCCTCGACCACCTCGCGCCACCATTGCAGGCGGATCTGCCCGAGCATCGGCTGCGTGACGCGCTCGCGCACCCGAGCGATCTCGGCGTTGAAGGCATAAAGCGCGAACAGCCCCTCCCGCCGCTCTGTCGGGGCGAACAGCACCGTCAGATAGCGGTCGCGATCGTCACGGCGCACCAACGCGGCGAGCGGCAACGGGCCGGTTTTTCCTGCCCAGCGCGAACGCCCCTTGCGCCGTGCGCTCGTCACATTATGGTGCCCGCCTCGGCTCACATTCCCCCAACCCGCACGGTGAAAGGACAGCCATGGCTTTCGAACTGCCGCCCCTGCCTTACCCGAAAAACGCGCTGGAGCCGCATACCTCGGCCCAGACGCTCGATTTTCACCACGGCAAACACCATCAGGCCTATGTGACCAATCTCAACAACATGGTCAAAGGCTCCCCGATGGAGAACCAGTCGCTGGAGGAGATCATCCGCGCGACGCACAACGACTCGTCCAAAACCGGCATCTTCAACAACGCCGCCCAGGTGTGGAACCACACCTTCTTCTGGAACTGCATGAAGCCCCATGGCGGCGGCAACCCGTCGGGCGACGTGGCGCAAGCGATCGACCGCGATTTGGGCGGCCTCGCCAAGTTCAAGGACGATTTCAAGGCGCGCGCCGGCGGCCAGTTCGGCAGCGGCTGGGCTTGGCTCGTCGCGAGCGGCGGCAAGCTCTCGATCACCAGCACGCCCAATGCGGTCAACCCGCTGGCGCAAGGCCAGACCGCGCTCCTCACATGCGACGTCTGGGAGCACGCCTACTATCTGGACTTCCAGAATCGCCGCCCCGATTTTGTGCAGGCCTTTCTCGACCATCTGATCAACTGGGATTTCGTCGCCCAGAACCTGGCGAAGGCGCGGTAGGCCCCGCACTCGCCGCCGCAACGAACTCCCTCTCCCCCACCGGGGGAGAGGGTTGGGGTGAGGGGGCAAACCCCCGCCGGCCGCCCTCACCCACCGCTCGCTGCCGCGAGCGGTCCCGGCTCTCCCGCAGTGCGGGAGAGGGTTTGGTTACAGGTGCCGTCCGGTGTCGAGCAGCACGGCGGTGTACTCGCGATAGCTGAGGCCGAGCTCCTCGGCACGGGCGAGGCGCGCCAGCGCGATCTCGCGCGGCGGCGTTTTCCAGGCACGCGCGTGCGCCTTCTTCCAACAGAAATGCCGCCAGCCGGCGCCGGGATCGAGCGGCGGGCCGCCGTTGTGGCCGATGCCGAAGAGCGCTGCGCCGGTGCCGCCATCGTCGGGCATGATTGCCTCCGGACGAGATTGCACGCAATCGCCGTGCCAAAGCGATTGGTTCGCGCGAACGCTTCCGGCTTGCCGTCCGCGCGAAGCTGATCGACAACGGTGCGGCATTCGCCGGAGGATCCGATGCCTTACGCCCACCCCGAGGCGCTCGTCGACACGGCATGGCTGGCGGCGCATCTCGGCGACCCCCAAGTCAGGGTGCTCGACGCCTCGTACAAGCAGCCCGGCGTCGCGCCGACAGCACGGCAGGATTACGCTGCCGGCCACATCCCCGGTGCGGTGTTCTTCGACATCGACGATGTCGCCGAGCCGGGCACCGCGCTGCCGCACATGATCCCCTCGCCGGCGCGCTTCGCGGGGAAGATGGAAGAGCGCGGCGTCGGCAACCAGGATCGGGTCGTCGTCTACGACAGCGCCGGCCTGTCCTCGGCCGCCCGCGCGTGGTGGCTGCTGCGCTTGTTCGGCCATGAGAACGTCGCGTTGCTCGATGGCGGGCTGCCGCGCTGGCGGGCCGAGGGGCGGGCGCTGGAGGTGGCCGCGCCGGCGATCCCGCGGCGCAATTTCGCCGCCCGGTTCCGCCCCGAGCTGGTGCGCGACCAGGCGGCGATCCGCGCCAACCTTGCAACACAGGCCGAGCAGGTGATCGATGCGCGCTCCGCCGGCCGCTTCGAGGGCACCGCGCCCGAGACCTGGCCGGGCCGCCGCTCGGGCCACATTCCGCAAAGCCGCAACCTGCCGTTCGACCGGGTCACCGATCCGCAGACGCACCGGCTGCGGAGCGCCGACGAGCTGCGCCATCTGTTTGCCGAGGCCGGGGTCGATCTCGACCGGCCGATCGTCGCCAGCTGCGGCTCGGGGGTCACCGCCTGCGCGATCGCGTTCGCGGCGCATCTGCTCGGGCACTCGGGCGCCGCCGTGTACGACGGCTCGTGGGCGGAGTGGGGGCTGCCGGGCGACACGCCAATCGCCACAGGCCCAGCCGAACGCTAGGCACGGCTGTGGCCCTGCTCGACGACGTCATCACCTACCTTGAAATGCACGCCCGGCCGGCGCTGCCGCGCGTCCCGCCGCCGCTCGGCTTTACGCTGGCGTTGATGCGCGCCCAGGGCTGCACGGTCTCGTTCTACCGCTACCTCTACGAGACGGTCGGCACGCCGTGGCTGTGGTACGAGCGCCGGCTGCTCGACGACGACGCGCTCGCGGCGACGATCGGCAGACCGACCACCGAGATTTTCGTGCTCTACGCCGGCGGCGTGCCGGCCGGCTATTTCGAGCTCGACGCGGCTGCGCCGAGCGAGACCGAATTGTCCTATTTCGGGCTGATCCCGGAGTTCATCGGGCGCGGCCTCGGCCCGTTTCTGCTGCAGGCGGCAATCGAGCGCGCCTGGGAGCGGCCGATCGGGCGGCTGTGGGTGCATACCCGCATGTTCGATCACCCGAAGGCGCTGGGCCACTACCAGCGCGCCGGCTTTGTCGTCTATGCGCGCCGCAAGCTGCGCTTCGAGGACCCGCGACTGCGCGGCATCCTGCCGCGCACGCTCACGCACCCCCGGCTGCCGCCGCTCGACCCCGGATAGCGCGGGGCAACGCTCGCTTAATGAATTCAACTTAGAGTGTACGCGGCCGATATTGCTGGACGCGTTCGATGAGCCGATTGCACCATTGCCTGAGTTGGGGTCTTGCCCTGGCCGCCATTTTGTTGAGTCCGATCGTGCTGATCTTCGCGCTGCCGCTGGCAATTGGCGCCGGGCTCGACATTTTCGGCCGCGCCGGCGAGACGGCGGTGGCGGCGGCACTGTGCGGCCCGGTGGCGTTCTGGCTGTTCGCGCGAGCATTGTCGCGCATCCCGGTCCGGCACGCCGTCGCCGCGCTGATCCCGGCCCGGCCGACCTTTCACCGCCCAGCCCGCCTGCACTGATGCGGCCTAGCGGCCGTCCCGCCCTTCGTCATGGCCGGGCTCCGACCCGGCCATCTGCAACGGCCTGGCTCCGACGCGCCTGTTGTCGCAGATGCCCGCATCAAGTCCGGGCATGACGGGAATGGGACAAAAGCTCTACACCGCGTAATCGATCAGCTGGCGGACCGGGGCGGCCGATTTGAGCGCGGCGAAGCCCTCGTTGATCTCGGCGAGCCGGATTTTGCCGGAGATCAGGTGGTCGAGCTTGAGCCGGCCCTGCTTCCACAGCGACAACAGGCGCGGCATATCGACCCGGAAGCGGTTGCCGCCCATCGAGGTGCCCTGGATCTTGCGGTCGCGCAGGAAATCGAACCCGTGCAGTTCGATCTTCATGCCGAACGGCACCATGCCGATGATCGTCGCGGTGCCGCCCGGCCGCAGCATCTGAAACGATTGCTCGGCGGTGGCCTTGGTGCCGATCGCCTCGAACGAATAGTGCACGCCGCCCTTTGTCATGTCGCGGATCTGCTCGACGGCATCGACGTTGCTGGCGTTGACCGTATCGGTCGCGCCCATCTCACGCGCCAGTTCGAGCTTTGACGGCACGGTGTCGATCGCGATGATGCGCTCGGCGCCGGCCAAGGCGGCGCCGTTGACGGCAGAGAGGCCGATGCCGCCGCAGCCGATCACCGCGACGGTGGCGCCCGGCTCGACCTTGGCGGCGTTGAACACGGCGCCGACCCCGGTCATGACGCCGCACCCGACCAGCGCGGCGCGGTCGAGCGGGATGTCGTCGTCGATCTTCACCATCGAGTTTTCGTGCACCAGCATCTGCTCGCCGAACGACGACAGGTTGAACGCCTGATTGAGGTGCTGCCCCTTCCAGGTCATCCGCTTGGCGACGCCCGGCAGCATCTTCACGTCGGTGTTCTCGCACAAATTGGGATGCCCGGTCAGGCATTGCGGGCAGGTGCCGCAGAACACCGAAAGGCAGGTGATGACGTGATCGCCGGGCTTGACGTAGCTGACCCCCTCCCCGACCGCCTCGACCACGGCCGAGCTTTCGTGCCCCAGCACGACCGGGGTCGGGATCGGGTACAGCCCCTCGATGAAATGCAGGTCGCTGTGGCACAGCCCGGCGAAGGCGGTGCGCAGCAGCACCTCGCGCGGCCCCGGCTTGTTGACCGCGACCTCCTCGATCGTCAATGGCTGGTGCGGCGCGTGCAGGATTGCGGCTTTCACGGGCGCTCCTCCTCTGCTGTGCGGCGATCGTATCGCGCCGTGCCGCCGCAGTCATCGGCGGCTAGCGAATGATCGGCGGCGGCTCGATGAAATCCGACCCGTGCGGCGTGCTCGGCACCAGCGCCCGCGGCGGTGGCGGCGGCGGCGCGAGGTGCGGCGGCGGCGGCAATTGGACCGA
>DATEKP010000112.1:0-2278 GCA_035277405.1 Allostellaceae bacterium
CGAATACGCGCCGAACGGCGCGGTGCGGCGGGTCGGGGCGCGGCGCGAGGTCTTATTGGCCGGCGGCTCGATCCTGTCGCCGCAATTATTGCAATTGTCCGGCGTCGGGCCGGGCGAATTGCTGCAACAGTTCGGCATCAATGTGGGGCACGATCTGCCGGGGGTCGGCGACAATCTGCAGGACCATCTCGGCTGCCGCGTCATCTACAAGGCGCGGAACCGCAACACGCTGAACGAAATCTCGCGCAGCTGGCTGCACCAGGCGCGCACCGGCCTCGAATACGTCTTCGCGCGGCGCGGCGCGCTGATGATGGGAGCGGCGCCGATCGGGCTGTTCGCCAGGACGCGCGAAGGCCTCGCCTCGCCCGACGTGCAGTACCAGTTTCTCGCCGGCAGCTTCGACAAGCCCGGCCAGCCGATGCACCCATTTCCCGGCTGCTCCCTGGTGGCGATCCCGTGCCGGCCGGAAAGCCGCGGCTGGCTGCGCATCAAATCGCCCGACCCGGCAGTGCCGCCGGCGATGCAGCCGAATTACCTCTCGGCGCGCGAGGACCAGGAGACGATGATCGCGGCGTTGAAGATCTCCCGCCGCATTTTTCAGAGCCCGACAATGCGGCGCCATGTCGTCGAGGAGTTCTGGCCGGGGCCGCAGGTGGACAGCGACGCGGGCCTGCTCGACCACGCCAAGCGCACCGGCAGCACGACCTTCCACCAGACCTCGACCTGCACGATGGGAACGCACGACAAGGCCGTCGTCGATACCGAATTGCGCGTGCACGGCGTGGACGGGCTGCGCGTCGTCGATGCCTCGGTCATGCCGACCGTCATCTCCGGCAACACCAACGCCGCGACGATCATGATCGCCGAAAAGGCCGCCGACCTGATCCGCGCCGCCACCCGCGCCGGCGCCGGCAACACAGCTCCCGCCAAGGCCGCTTAGAGCGATATCCAGACAGATGCGATCACCCCCACACCGTCATGCCCGGCCTCGTGCCGGGCATCCACGATAACCCGCAATGCCGGCAGGGCATCGCGTGGATGGCCGGGTCAAGCCCGGCCATGACGAAATGTGAAGGACGATTCCTTCTAATCGGCTCTAAGCAACGCGCAGCCCCGGCGAAAGCCGGACCCGGATAAGTAGGTCCCGGCTTGCGCCGGGACTGCGCCCAGGGTGGTGCGTTGTTTGCTTGCCGCGCCAGCATTGAACCAACAGAATTCGCCTCGGAAACACAGGAGCATGCGATGGCGCAGTCGCCGCTGGCGATCTATCAGGCCCATCTCGACAAAGGCGAGTTGGCCTATCAATGGAGCCCCGAAGCGGGACGCGCAGTGTTCTACCCGCGCGTGCTCTGCCCGTTCACCGGCTCGACGGCGCTGGAGTGGCGGGTCGCCTCGGGCCTCGGCACGGTCTATGCCACGACCGTCACGCATCCGATGCAGGGCGAGCCGTACAATATCGCTCTCGTAGACTGCGACGAGGGGTTTCGGCTGATGAGCCGGGTCGAGGACATCGACCCGATGCAGGTCAAGATCGGCATGCGGGTCAAATTCCGTGTCCATCAGCCCGCGGGCGACGAGCCGGCGTATCCGGTGTTCGTGCCGGCGGAGGGCACGCTGTGAGCGGGATCAAGCGCGGTGGTGCGGCGATCGTCGGTGCCGCGGAGAGCGATCTCGGCCATGTTGCGGACGGGCTGAATGTCATCGATTTGATGGCGCAGGGGACGGCGCGCGCGCTCGCGGATTGCGGCCTCGGCCTGAAGGACGTGGACGGCCTGTTCTGCGCCGCGACGCAGGCCCGCACCTCCGGCCTCAGCCTCAGCGAATATCTCGGCATATCCCCCGCGTATATCGACACAACGATCCTCGGCGGCTCGTCGTTCGAGTTTCACGTCGCGCACGCCGCGGCGGCGCTGCAGATGGGGCTGTGCAATGTCGCGGTCGTCGCCTACGGCTCGACCCAGCGCAGCATCGGCCGCCGCCAGGCTTCGGTGCGCGAGGTCAACCCGTACGAGACGCCGTTTCGCCCGTTCCTGCCGTCAACCGCCTACGCGCTCGCCGCCTCGCGCCACATGCACCAATTCGGCACGACGCGCGAGCAGTTGGCCGAAGTCGCGGTGGCGGCGCGCGGCTGGGCGCTGTTGAACCCGGCCGCCTGGGAGAAAAAGCCGCTGACGATCGCCGAGGTGCTCGGCGCCCGCATGATCTCCTACCCGTTCACGGTACGCGACATCTGCCTCGTCACCGACGGCGGCGGCGCTCTCGTCATGACGACGGCCGA
>DATEKP010000113.1:0-5682 GCA_035277405.1 Allostellaceae bacterium
CTCACCCACCGCTCGCATTCGCGAGCGGTCCCCCCTCTCCCGCGGTGCGGGAGAGGGCATTGCCGCGCCTTCCCGGCAGGGCTGGACGGATCAATCGTGATGAGCGCCATCGACAGGCCGGCGGTGGCGCGCACCGTCGCGGCGCTGCGCGAAAGGGTGGCCGGCTGGCGGGCGCGTCGAGAGCGCGTGGCGCTGGTGCCGACGATGGGCGCGATCCACGACGGGCACCTGGCGCTGGTGAACGCCGGCCGCGCCGCCTGCGACCGCGTCGTCGCATCGCTGTTCGTCAATCCGACGCAGTTCGGGCCGGCCGAGGATTTCGCCGCCTATCCGCGCGACGAGAAGGCGGACCTCGCGGCCTTTGGCGGCGCCGGCGTCGATCTCGTCTTCATGCCGTCGGTGGCCGAAATGTACCCGCCGGGTTTCGCGGCCAGCGTGCAGATCGGCCCGATCGGCGGCGAGTTGGAGGGGGCGCACCGCCCGGGGCATTTCGCCGGCGTCGCCACGGTGGTCGCTAAGCTCTTGCTGCAATGCCTGCCCGAGGCCGCCTATTTCGGCGAAAAGGACTACCAGCAATTGCTGGTCGTGCGCCGGATGGCGCGCGATCTCGACATCCCGGTGCAGATCGAGGGCGTGACGACGGTGCGCGCGGCCGACGGCCTCGCGCTCTCCTCGCGCAATGCCTATCTGTCGCCGGCCGAACGCCAGACCGCGCCGCTGCTTTACCGCGTGCTGCTTGAGACCGCCGCCGCGATTGCCGGCGCGCCGGACCGCGCCGCCGACGCCGTCATGGCCGGCATCAACCGCCTGCGCGCCGGCGGCTTCGTCGTCGATTACCTCGAATGCCGCGATGCCGAGAATTTGGCGCCGACGCCGCCCCCCGGCCGTCCGGCCCGCCTGCTCGCCGCCGCGCGCCTCGGCCGAACCCGCCTGATCGACAACGTCCCGGTGCGCTCTTAGAGAGCAGTGCGCGAGTTCGGCGGCGGCGTTCAGGGGTGCAAAGCTCGCCGGCCTCGCTCTTCCGGGCCGGCGCGCCGGCGGTGACCTATTTCTCGGACCCCGGGCATGACGAATGAGCGGGTGATCGAGTCAGCCGGCGCCGGCCATTTCCTTGGCCAGGACATCGCGCACGGTGTCGAGGTCGAGCCGGTGCGCCGCGATCAGGTCGGCCGCGTCGGCGACGATCGTGTCGATGTCGCCGAGGAAGCGCAGCCGCTTATAGAGGTCGGGGATGCGGACGCCCATGCTCTCGCCGATCAATTCCATGAAATTGATCAGCTCGAACGAGACCTCGGGCTGGTAGGCGATCAACTCGCGATGGCAGGCGTGGAAGATCGACGCGAAGGTCGTGACCCCGGCCGCGGCGGCGGCGCGGAACTCGCGCTCGCGCAGTTCCGCCTTGAATTCCGGCAGGACCGCCAGGTGGCTCGCCTGCGTGCTGAGGATCGGCACGTCGAGCTCGACGACCTCCAGCCCGGGGATCGCGCCGAGCACCTGCTTGATTGCGGCCATAACGTTCGGCAGGGCCGAGCGCTCCTGCAAGGCGACGCGCTTGCGAACCGGGTGCACGAACAGCCGGCGCAGATCCTCGAGCCGCTCGGCGAAGAACTCGGCGATCGGGTTCATGTCGAACGGTGTCGTGCCGAACGATTCGCGGTAGGCGGGCAATGCCACCTCGGCGATCTGGATCTGACAGCTCGGACACCATGAGATGACGCGCGAGGCGCCGGGCCGGCTCAGCCGGTCGATCGTGTTGTAGGAGACCCGGCCGGCCGTCTTGGCGTCGCCGCGCTTGAACTGCTGGATGCCGCAGCACGCCGCCGTGCCGCCCATCACCTCGTAGCTGACGCCGAGCGCGTCCAGTACCTCCAGCACCAAGAGGGCGATGTGCGGGGTCTTGATGACGTTGCAGCCGGTGTAGAACACGATTTCGGGCTGTGCGGTGTATTCCTCGGTCGCGCGCAGCGGCGGCGCGACGCGCGCCAGCACCTCGGGCGGCAATTGCAAGCGGGCGATCGTCTTGGTGCTGCGGCCCATCGAATTGAAGTATTCGTTGGCGGCGCGCCGCACGTTGTCGGCGCCGAGCTTTGCCTTGGCGGCGATCCGCGCCATGTTGACCATGAAGCGCGGGTTGATGCCGTAGTCGCAGGCCGGGATGCACTTGCCGCTGTTGGTACAGACCTGGGCCCAGCGTTCGGCGTCCTTGGTGCCGGCACCGCCCGCCAGCAGGTCGAGCGTGCCCTCGACGATCGCGACCGCGTTGGCGCGATCGAGACCGGCCGGCTCGACCATCGGGCATGCTTCGACGCATTTGCCGCAGCGCGTGCAGGCGTCGAGGATGTCGTCCACCCGGTGATGCAGGGCGTCGAGAAACGTCGTTTCGCCGGTATCCGTCGCTGCCATCGCCGACCTGCTCGAAGCGCGCATAAAGGATTCCGAAAATAGCCGATGCCGCGCTGTGCGGCAAATCTGCGCCGATCGTCGCCGGCGCCAGCAAACAAGGTTCGCACGCCGGCGCAAGCCGGAGTCCAGCCAGCCGGCGTCGCGGCGCGTGCAGCGTGGGTCGCGGCCTGCGCCGGGACTGCGGCGTTGGCGTGCGGCAAGGCCTATACCGACGGGCGCCGCGGCTTGTTATGCTGATGGGCGTGCGGAGGGGGTTGATGCTGCTGGGGTCGTGGGCGGTGCAGCGGCGCGTATGGGGCGCCGTCATGATGCGCGAAATCCAGACGCGCTGGGGCCGCCGCAATCTCGGCTTCGCCTGGCTGTTCGCCGAGCCGCTGGTGTTCGCCTTCCCGGTGCTGGCGATGTGGTCGGTGATCCGCTCGCCGATCGAGCATGGCCTGCCGATGATGCCGCTGATCTGGAGCGGCTACATGCCGCTCTTAGTGTTCCGCCACGTCAGCGGCCACGCCCTCTATGTGATCCGCAACAACGCCGCGCTGCTCTATCATCGCGCGGTGACGCCGTTCGACATCTTTGTCGGCCGTTGCGGCCTCGAGGCGATCGGCAATATCGCGGCGACGGCATTCTCGTTCTTCATTCTTTACTTCCTCGGCGTGCTCGACTGGCCGAAAAACCTGCCGCTGTTCATCGTCGGCAACCTGTTCATGGTGTGGTGGTCGCTGGCGGTGGCGATGATCGTCGCGGCATGGAGCGAGCGCACTGACCTCGTCGAGCACGTCTGGCAGGTCGTCGCCTATATGTACATGCCTGTGTCGGGCTGCTGGTTTCTTGCCGAATGGCTGCCGAGCTCGGTCCGCCAGTTCGGCCTGGCGGTGATGCCGTCGATCCACATCTACGAGATGATCCGCGGCGGGCTGTTGGGCAGCCGCATCCAGACCTATTACAACCCGGTCTACCTGATTTATGTGCTGTCGGCGCTGACGCTGTTCGGGCTGTGGCTGATGCGCGGCATCCGGCGGCATCTGGAGCTGATCGAATGACGGAGAGATACGATGTCGGTCATATTAGGGACGGACGGCTATCGCTACCGGGTCGATGAGGGCTGGGCCAAACTGCCGCCCGGCTACGAGTTCAATGCCGATGTAGCTGCGGTCGGGGTTGACCGTCGCGACAACGTCTATGCCTTCAACCGCGGCAGGCACCCGATGTGCGTGTTCGATCGCGACGGCAACTTCCTGCGCTCGTGGGGCGAGGGCATCTTCGTGCGGCCGCACGGCGTCTTCATGGCGCCCGACGAGACGATCTGGCTGACCGACGACGGCGACCACACGGTCCGCCGGTGCACCCTCGACGGCAAGGTCCTGCTGACGATCGGCATCCCCGGCCAGCCGGCGCCCTACATGTCGGGCGAGCCGTTCCACCGCTGCACCCACACGGCAATGTCGCCCGATGGCTCGCACATCTACATCTCGGATGGCTACGGCAATTCGCGGGTCCACAAATTCACGCCGGACGGCAGGCGCGTCATGTCGTGGGGCGAACCCGGCACCGATCCAGGCCAGTTCAACATCGCCCACAACATCTGCTGCGATCCCGAGGGCTGGGTCTACGTCGCCGACCGCGAGAACCACCGCGTCCAGGTGTTCGACGGCAACGGCAAATACGAGGCGCAGTGGAACAACATGCACCGGCCCTCTGGCCTCTACATGGAGAGCGGCACCCGGACGCCGCGATTTTTCGTCGGGGAAATCGGCCCCGACATGGCGGTCAATATCGACCTGCCGAATTGCGGTCCGCGCGTCAGCATCTACACCCATAAGGGCGAATTGCTGGCGCGGCTCGGCCACGCGCATGCCGGCCTGGAGACCGGCCAATTCATCTCGCCGCACGGCATCGCCGTCGATTCGCGCGGCGACATCTATGTCGGCGAGGTCTCTTTCACCAATTGGGGCCGCCGCGTCCGCGCCCGCGGCGAGGACCTGCCGCCCGGCCTCAGGAGCCTGCAAAAACTGGTGAAGGTGGATTGACAACCCGCCGTCGGATTCATCGCAGGGCCTCACCCGGTTCTCGTTTCGGATTACCGTCGAGCCCGGCCCGGACAAGGGGCTTCAGGTCAAGTCGCAAATCATGGCGGACAAGCCTTTGACGCTCCGCCGGCAGCGGATTGGCTCCCGCATCGGCAGCCTGACGGCGGGCGATATTGTCCGGCTGAATACTGCGCTCGCCTTCGTTCTGGGCTTGGCGGACTGAACACCGGCATCGCTGCTGCGATGGCGACGGCAACAGGAGGTTCTGGGCTGGGACTGCTGGCGCCGCGCACCACGGTGGCTTATCTTTATGCTTATGCCGCAGCCGTTGTTCGTCGCCGAACGCCCCCAGGGCGATATCGAGAAGCCGTTCCGGCTCAGTTCGGAATTCGCGCCGGCCGGCGACCAGCCGCAGGCGATCGACGAACTCTGCGAGGGACTGGAGCGCGGCGACAAAGACCAGGTGCTCTTGGGCGTCACCGGCTCGGGCAAGACCTTCACGATGGCGCACGTCATCGCCCGCAGCTCCCGCCCGGCGATCGTGCTGGCGCCGAACAAGACATTGGCGGCGCAGCTCTACGGCGAGATGAGAGCGTTCTTCCCGGAGAATGCGGTCGAATACTTCGTTTCGTATTACGACTATTATCAGCCCGAGGCTTACGTCCCGCGCACCGACACCTATGTCGAGAAGGAATCGTCGCTGAACGAGCAGATCGACCGCATGCGTCATTCGGCGACGCGGGCGATCCTCGAACGCCGCGATGTGGTCGTCGTCGCCAGCGTTTCGTGCATCTACGGCATCGGCTCGGTCGAGACCTATTCGCAGATGACCGAGTCAATCGAAACCGGCGGGCGCATCAATCGCGCCAAGCTGCTGCAGAAATTTGTCGAGCTGCAATACCGCCGCAACGACCACAATTTCTTCCGCGGCAGCTTCCGCGTGCGCGGCGATTCGATCGAACTCTTTCCGGCGCATTACGAGGACCGGGCCTGGCGCATCTCGCTGTTCGGCGACGAGGTCGAGGCGATCCACGAGATCGATCCGCTGACCGGCGAGAAGACCGCGGCCCTGCAATCGATCAAGGTCTACGCCAACAGCCACTATGTGACGCCGCGCCCGACGCTGCTGCAGGCGATCGACCAGATCCGCCGCGACCTGAAGATCCGGCTCGACGAATTGCACCGCGGCGGCCGGCTCTTGGAAGCGCAGCGCCTCGAACAGCGCACGCTCTACGACCTCGAAATGATCGAG
>DATEKP010000114.1:0-8864 GCA_035277405.1 Allostellaceae bacterium
GTTCGCCCTCAGCGCGAGTGACCGGGGCGGGCGAGCGCCCTCACCCGCGCTTCAGGCCAAGCAATTCGGAGGCGCTACTGCGCCGCTTCGGCGGCGCGGCTCTGGATAACCTTGTCGGCGGTGCGTCCGGTCAGCTCGGCCATATGATCGAACTGGCGGGCGAAGCTGCCGACCCCGAGGGTCAGCGAGCGCAATTCGACGATCAGGTCGTGCAGTTCGCTGCGCGGCAGATGCGCCTTGACGACATCCCAGCCGGGCCAATCGGGTTTTGCGTCATAGCCGAGGATCTGGCCGCGCCGCCCCGAGATCAGCCGCTGCGCGCGCGCCGTGAACGCGTTCGGCACCGAGATGTCGACCTGGTCGATCGGCTCCAGGAGGGTCGGCTCGCATTTCGGCAGCGCCTCCTGGATCGCCTGCCGCCCGGCGGTCTTGAACGCCATGTCGGAGCTGTCGACGGCGTGGAATTGGCCCGTGATCAGGGTAACGGTCATGTCAACGACCGGGAAGCCGAGCGGCCCATGCACCAGCGCCTCGACGACTCCTTCCTCGACCGCCGGGATGTAGTTGCGCGGGATGGCACCGCCGACCACCTTGTCGACAAAGGTAAACCCGGACCCGCGCGGCAGCGGATTGACCTCGATCGTGCAGTCGGCGAACTGGCCGTGCCCGCCGGACTGCCGCTTGAAGCGCGAATGCTGCTGCGTGCCGCGCTTGATCGTCTCCTTGTAGGGGACCGCGGCGTGATGGCCGACGACCGCGAGATTGTGGCGGTTGCGCAGCCGGTCGAGCGCGATCTGCAGGTGCACGTCGCCCTGGCCCCACAGCACCATCTCGCGCAGTTCGGCGTTCTGCTCCAGTTCGAGCGTCGGGTCTTCGTCGATCAATTTGGCGATCGAGCCGCTGAGCTTGACGTCGTCGCCGCGCTTTTCGGCGTGGATCGCCAGCCCGTAGACCGGCGGCAATTTCTCGGGCTGCGGCAATGCCGCGGCCTTGCCCGACGGGGTCAGCACCGCGCCGGTCGCGATCTCCTCCATGCGGGTCAGCCCGACCACCTCGCCGGGCTGCGCCGTATTGATCTTGTCGTGCTGCGCCCCGAGCAAGCGGACGACGCCGGCGACGCGGACGCCGTTCAGCACGTTGCCTTCGGCGATCGCGCCGCGCCACACCCGCGCCAATGACAATTTGCCGGTATGCGGCAGGTGATAGGTCTTGAACACCTGCGCCAGCGGCTCGCCATCAGCTGGAATGCCGAGCCGCGCCATCGTCTCCTGCGGCTCGGGCGTCTCGTGGCGCAGCGCCTTCCACAGCCGGCGCACGCCGTGATCCTGCGCCGCCGCACCGACAAACACCGGCACGATCAGGTTCTTGCGAAAATCCTGCGTCAGGTGCCGGTAGATCTCCTCCTTCGAAGGCTGCACGTCCTCCAGCAGCTGCTCCAGGAGTGAGTCGTCGAAATCGGCGAGCTTCTCGACGAGGCTGGTGCGCGTCTCGCCCTCTCGGTCCCAGAAATCGTCGGGCAACGGCACCAGGTCGGAGGCCTGGCCGGGGCGGTAATGATAGGCCCGCTCGCTGACCAGATCGACATAGCCGGTGACCTCCGATTCGGCGCCGCGCAGCGGCACCTGGCGCAAGACGAGCGGACGCTGCGACACCGATTGCAAGGCGGCCAGCACGTCGCGCACCCGCGCGCTGGCGGTGTCGAGCTTGTTGATGAACAGCATGTGCGGGATGTCGTGACGGTCGAGGAAGTGCAGCAGCGCACTGACCGTGATGGCGCGCTCGACCTCGGGTTCGCAGACGACGACGACGACATCGGCGATCAGCATCGCCTCTTGCGCCTCGTACAACAGCTCGACCGAGCCGGGGCAGTCGAGCATCGTCCACGGGTCGTCGAGGAAACTGGCGCTGGCGACATTGATCTCGGTCGACATCGAGCGGGCGCGCGCCTCGGCGGCGTGGTCGCCGATCGAGTTGCCGTCGCGCACGCTGCCGCGGCGGTTGGTCGTGCCGCTGGCGAACAGCATCGATTCGAGCAGCGTCGTCTTGCCCGACAGATACGGGCCGACCAAGGCGACGCAGCGGGGGGCACTGGGCATCGACATCCTCCACAAGCGATCGGGCGGGCCGCCGCGCGGCTAAAGACGGCCCGTTCTTATATGGGGCGGATCGTGGCGTGCCGCCCCTATCGAGGCAATCGGAATTTCCCGGCTCAGCCGGATCGAGCGTTCTGGCGCTGTTGGCCCCTCACCCCGACCCTCTCCCCGCAAACGGGGAGAGGGAGAAGTGCTCAGCCGCGTTCCCTCTCCCCGCTGGCGGGGAGAGGGTTAGGGTGAGGGGCCTCTTCCAATGCCGTAATGAGCGTCTGGAGGACGCCGTCGATGTTGCCCAGAACATCGTTGTTCCAGACACGGAGCACGCGATACCCAAAACCGATGAGATAAGCGTCGCGAATTCGGTCGCGCGCGTTGTCGGCGTGCTGCCCGCCATCGACTTCGACGATCAATCGCCGCTCGCGGCAGACGAAATCGACGTAATAGGGTCCGATCGGTTGCTGGCGGGCGAATTTGTATCCGTCGAGTCTGCGGTCACGCAATTCGAGCCACAGCTTCTGCTCGGCGACGGTGCTATCGCGCCGCAGCCGGCGCGCCCTTTCTGTGGATTTGGTATCCGGCCCGCGCATCGCGTTACCCCTCACCCCGACCCTCTCCCCGCAAACGGGGAGAGGGAGAAGATTGCAGCGGGGTTATCGCAATGCGCGGCAGGCGCGGTCGATGCGGGTGCAGGCTTCGCGCAATTCCTCGTTCGAGGTGGCGTAGGAGATGCGGAAGTGCGGCGCCAAGCCGAAGGCCGTGCCGTGCACGACGGCGACCCCCTCGCTTTCGAGCAGATAGCGCGCGAAATCCTCGTCGGTCTCGATCGTCTTGCCGTCGGGCGTGCGCTTGCCGAGGACGCCGGCGCAGGACGGATAGACGTAGAAGGCGCCCTCCGGCCGCGGGCAATGCAGCCCCGGCACGCGGTTCAGCGCATCGACGACGAGGTCGCGCCGCTCTTTGAACTTCGCGGCGTGCACCGGAATGAAATCCTGCGGCCCGGTGAGCGCCTCGATCGCCGCCGCCTGGCTGATCGAGCACGGGTTGGCGGTCGAGTTCGACTGCACCGCCCCCATCGCCTTGATCAATTGCTTCGGCCCCCCGGCGTAGCCGATGCGCCAGCCGGTCATGCAATAGGCCTTCGAGACCCCGTTGACGGTCAGCGTCCGCTCGTAAAGCCGCGGCTCGACCTGGGCGATCGTGCGGTATTCGAAATCGTCGTAGACGAGGTGCTCGTACATGTCGTCGGTCATGATCCGCACGTGCTCGTGCGGCAACAGCACCTCGGCCAATCCCTTCAAATCCGCTTCGGTGTAGGCGGCGCCCGACGGGTTTGACGGCGAGTTCAGGATCAGCCACTTGGTCTTGGGCGTGATCGCCGCGTCGAGGTCCTCCGGGCGCATCTTGAAGCCGTTGTTCTGCGGACAGGCGACCGGCACCGGCTCGCCGTCGCACAACAGCACCATCTCGGGATAGGAGACCCAGTAGGGCGCCGGGATCACGACCTCGTCGCCGGGCGAGAGGGTCGCGACCAGCGCATTGTACAGCACCTGCTTGCCGCCGTTGCTGACGGTGATCTGCGTCGGCTCGTACCGGAGGCCGTTCTCGCGCTCGAATTTGCCGCAGATCGCGCGCTTCAGCTCGATGCGCCCGTCGAACACGGTGTAGCGCGTCTCGCCGCGCTCGATCGCGGCGATGCCGGCGGCGCGGATATTGGCCGGCGTATCGAAATCGGGTTCGCCCTGCGACAAGGCGATAACGTCGCGCCCGGCTTCCTTTAACTCGGTGGCAAGCGCGGTGATCGCCATCGTCGGCGAGGGCTTTACGCGGGCGAGGCGGTCGGCGAGAAATTGCATGATCGGCTTCCGGCTGGCAAACCCGCCTAACCTAATGGACCCGACTCGTCATGTGAAGGGCGCAGCACCCCGCCGGTCCGGCGTTGACCGGGCATGTTCACGCTGACCTTTCTCGGCACGGCGGCGACGATGCCGTCGCACGAGCGCGGGCTGCCGGCGCTCTTGGTCGAGGCCGGCGGCGAGCGCTGGCTCGTCGATTGCGGCGAAGGCACGCAGCGGCAGATCCTGCGCGCCGGCATCGGCTTCCGCCGGTTGCACCATGTGCTGTTGACGCACGCGCATCTCGATCATGTGCTCGGACTGGCTGGCCTGATCGCGACGCTCGGGCTGGTCGATCTCGACGACGAGCTGGCGATCTGCGGCAGCCGGCAGACAGTCGAGCTGACGGCGCGTTATCTGGCGAGCCTGTGGCCGGCCGGCCGCGCGCCGGTGCCGCTGCGGTTGCGAGCCCTGGAGATCGGCCCGGTAGCCGCGACGCCCGCTTACCGGATCGGCTGCTTTGCGGTGCGCCATCGCGGCACCGAGAGCCTCGGATACCGCTTCGACGCGCTGCCGCGGCGGCATCTCCTGCCCGCGCGGCTGGACGCGCTCGGGGTGCCGGCCGGACCGCTTCGGGCGCGGCTTGCGGCCGGCGAGACCGTGCAACTGCCGGACGGCCGCGAGATCGCGCCTGACATGGTGCGGGGCCCGGCGGCGCCGGGCATCAGCCTCGCCGTGGTCGGGGATGCCGAGGAGACCGAATCGCTTGTTCCGGCGGTAGCGGGGGTGGACGCGCTCGTCATCGAGGCGACCTTTCTCGAAGCCGATGCGGCGCTTGCCGCCGCCCGCGGCCATCTGACCGCGGCCGCCGCCGGCCGGCTGGCCGCCGACGCCGGGGTCGGCGCCTTGCTGTTGACGCACATTTCGGGCCGCTACGACGCCGAAGCGGTGGCGGCCGAAGCCCGCCGCCATTTCCCCAACGCCCGGGTCATGAACGATTTCGACCGCCTCGCGGTGACCGCCGCCGCGCCGTAGTCGATTGCGACCGCGCGGTCAGGGTGGCGGTGCCCGGCTTCTCTCGCGCCGGGGGGTTCGCTAAACTCGCCCGGCAAGGCGTTGAGGGCCGATCAGCACGATGGACGATCACCGCCAAGAGAGCCCGCATCGCGCCAAGCTGCTGGTCAACCTCGGCAGCGGCCCGAAAGGCAGCAGCAGCCGGCTGCCGGCGATGTTTCAGTCGTGGCGTGAGCTGCGGGTCGATGTCGATCCGCGGGTCGCCCCCGACATCCTCGCCGATCTTACCGACCTGTCGGCCATCGAGAGCGGGTCGGTCGATGCCGTGTGGTCGTCGCACTGCCTGGAGCACCTTTATCTGCATCAGGTCGGTACGGCGGTCGCCGAGGCGTTCCGCATTCTTGCCGATGACGGCTTCTGGTGCGTCATCGTCCCCGATCTGCAGGCGATCGCGGAATATCTCGCCACCGACCGGCTGCACGAGACGGTCTACCAATCGCCGGCCGGGCCGGTCGCAGCACATGACATGATCTTCGGTTTCGGCCCGCATCTGGCGCAGGGCCGCACCAGCATGGCGCACAAGTGCGGCTTCACCCCGACCCTGCTGTTGCAACGGCTGCGCGGCGCGCCCTTCGCCGAGATCGTGCTGCGCCGGCGGCCGCAGCGCGAGCTGGCGGCAATTGCCTGCAAGCGGGCGCTCGGCGAGGCAGAGCGCGACGCGCTGCTGGCCGCATTGGAGTTCTGAGGATGTTCGAGACGACGATCGCCGGCAGCCTGCCGAAGCCGTCCTGGCTGGCCGAGCCTTGCGTCTTGTGGGCGCCGTGGCGGCTCGACGGCGAACGCCTCGCCGAGGCAAAGCGCGACGCCACCCTGCTGGCGCTGAAATTTCAGGAAGATTGCGGCATCGACATCGTCACCGACGGCGAACAGTCCCGGCAGCATTTCGTGCACGGCTTTCTCGAAGGCATCGACGGCATCGATTTCGCGCGGCGCGTGCGCATCGGCATTCGCGACAACCGCTACGAAGCGCTGTGCCCGACCGTCACCGGCGCGCTGCGGCGGCGCCATCCGGTGCATGCCGACGAGGCCGGGGTGGCGCGGCGGCACACGACGCGGCGGCTCAAATTCACGTTGCCGGGGCCGATGACGATCGTCGATACGCTGGCGGACGCGCATTACGGCGACCGCGCCCGCATGGCGATGGCGTTTGCCGAGCTGCTGAACGAAGAGGCGCGCGAATTGGCGGCGCTCGGGGTCGATGTGATCCAATTCGACGAGCCGGCCTTCAACGTCTATCTCGACGACGTGCTCGCCTGGGGCGTCGCGGCGCTGGAGCGCGCCGCCGCCGGGCTCGGCTGCAAGAGCGCGGTGCACATCTGCTACGGCTACGGGATTCCCGCGAACATCGCGTGGAAGCGCGGGCTGGGCGCCGAATGGCGGCAATACGAGCGGATTTTCCCGGCGCTGGCGGCGAGTTCGATCGATCAGGTCTCGCTCGAATGCATCAATTCGCATGTGCCGATCGAGCTATTGGGGCTGCTCGCCGGCAAAGACGTGCTGCTCGGCGCAATCGATGTCGCGAACGACGTCGTCGAAAGCCCGGCCGAAGTGGCGGCCACGCTCGAGCGGGCGTTGCGCTTCGTCCCGCCGGAGCGGCTCTATCCGTGCACCAATTGCGGCCTGGCGCCGCTCGGCCGCGACCTCGCCGGCGGCAAATTGCGGGCGCTTGCCGCCGGCGCCGCGCTGCTGCGCGGCCGGCAGAGCTAGAGATGTGAAACGGCCCTTCGCCAAGCGTTGTTGTTGGGGTTCCTGCGGAGGCAGGGACCCATCGCGCCGCGGGCAGGTTGGCTGAACCATGGGTCCCGGCCTGCGCCGGGACCTATGAAATGGTCAGGCGGCGCTGGACCCGGCTGAAAGGCGTCACAACCCGGCGGCGACGTCGCGCAGCAAATGGCGCAGCCAGGCGATCGCCGGCTGCTCGCCGTGGTCGCGGTGCCACAGCGTCATCATCTCGAACGGCGGGGAGGGGTAGGGCGGCTCGAACAGCACCAGCCGGTAGCGCCCCATGAATGCCGTGGCGAGCCGGCGCGGCACCAGCGCGGCGATATCCGACTGGCTGACCGCCGCCAGCGCCGCGACGAAATGCGGCGTCGTCACGGTCACGTTGCGCCGCAGCCCGCGCGCCACCAGCGCGCCCTGCAAGATGCCGCCGTCGGTGCGGGTGACCAGGCGTTCGAGGCCGTGATCGATGACATAGCCCTCGATCGCGTGCTGGTCCTCGCCGGTCGCGGCGATCACCAGATGCGGCAACTCCGCCAGCCTTTCGAGGGTCAATTCTTCGCGCGCCGCCGGATGGTCGGCGCTCAGCACCCAGACGCGAGTCTCGCTGAACAGCGGCTCGTTGTCGGCCCACTCGGGAACCCGGCGGAAGCTGCCGATCGCCAGATCGGCGCGCCCGCTGCGCACGGTCTCGGCCACCCCGAGATTGCTCGGCAGCACGTTCAACGAGGCGTACGGCGCCTCGACGCGCAGCCGCGCCAGCAGGGCCGGCAACAGCACCGCGCCGGCGAACTCGGTGCAGGTGATCGTGAACCGGCGGTCGGTGTTGGCCGGCATGAACTCGCTCGGCGCCAGCGCGATCTGCAATTGCGTCAGGCCCTGGCGCAGCCGCGGCGCGATCTCGGCCGCGCGCTCGGTCGGCTGCATGCCATCGGGACCGCGCACGAACAGATCGTCGCGCAGCACATAGCGCAGTCGATTCAACGCATGGCTGATCGCCGATTGCGTCAAGCCGAGCCGCGCGCCGGCCCGTGTCGCGCTGCGCTCCTCAATCAGCGCCTCGAAAACGCGCAGCAGGTTGAGATCGAGCCGCTCGAAATGCGTCGTATTCATGTCAGTGGTGATACAATTACATTTGCTTCATCGTTTTCCGCACGTAAGGTGGTCGTGCCCTCACCAAAGGAGAGGTCGATATGCCGACCGGATTTAGACCCGTCGTTCTTGGGCTCGGGCTGGTAGCCGCCCTGTCGTTTGCCGCGCAGGCACAGACCGCCGCGAACCCGGCCGCCCCCGGGGACAGCATCGCCAATCTGCCGCCCGATACCGGCACGCCGGCCGCGGCGCCGCCAGCCACCGCGCCGGTTGCGCCGTCGGCGGCACTGCCCGGCCCCGATCCGGGACGCGGCTGGTACCAGTCCGAGAAGCAGACGCAGGCGGTTGCACCGTCGCCGACGCTGCCCGGCCCGGATCCCGGACGCGGCTGGTATGCCCAGGAGAAGCAGACCGGCCCGGTGCAGCCGTCGCCACAACTGGACGGGCCGAAGCCGAACTGAACGGACGCGCGCCGCCTGCTCCCGGCAAGCACGGGAGCGGGCGAGTCGCGCAAATCGCGCATGGCAGAACCGGGCTGACGCATGCCGGCGCTGCCGCTGCGGCCGGCCATTACCCTCCCGAAAGGCACGGCTTTACGGGGCATTTCCCGCACCGCCCCCCTGTTGCCTGTCCGTCGAATGATTTTCATTCATTGGTATATTATCAAAACTTCATTTGCAACATTGCATACTTTTGGTCAGAGCTTCCCCCCCAGAGGTTATGTCCTCGCGCCTCCACCTCTGGGAGAAGTCTATGACAAAGCTCGCGAAATTGACAGTTTTCAGCGTCGCTCTGCTGGCTGCCGCGGCGACCGCGCAAGCGCAATCGGGCAGCGTCGCGTCGTTGCCGCCCAATGCCGCTCCGCCGGCCGCGACCGCGCCGGTTGGTCCGTCGGTGGCGATGCCGGGGCCGAACCCCGGCGCGGGCTGGTACAACGCCCAGGAGAAGCAGACCGGCGCCGTGCAGCCGTCGCCCGCCTATGTCGGCCCGTCTCCCGGTCAGGGTTGGTACGCGCAGGAAAAGCCGAGCGGCGAGGTGCTGAAGTCGCCGCCCT
>DATEKP010000115.1:0-10976 GCA_035277405.1 Allostellaceae bacterium
CCGGCCAGAGGCCGGCGGTCCCGGAGGTCGCTATTCGATTACTGCGATCATCTCGATCTCGACCATCGCTTCGGGCTGCGCGAGGCGGCTGATCTGGATCGTCGTGCTGGTCGGCACCGCGACACCGAAATAGCGCATCCGCACGTCCGAGCACTTCGAGAAGGCTTCGTAATCGGTGACGTAGGTGTTGGTCTTGACGACGTCGGCCCAACTCGCGCCGGCGGCCTTCAGGCAGGCGTCGAGGTTCTTGAAGGTCTGTTCGAGCTGCGCCCGCATGTCGCCCGGGCCGACAATGCTACCGTCGAGGTCGCGTGCCAATTGGCCGGCGATGTAGACCGTCTTGCCCGGCCCGTTGACCGCGACGACGTGGGAATAGGCGGGCTTGCCTTGCTGCATCCGGATGTTGACGCTGGGCGGCTGCATGCGGTCGATCTTCAGCGCCATCCTTCCCTCCCATTCGTGGCTTCCGGGCCATGGCTAGCATCGTCGCCGCCGGAAGCCAAGGCCGGCCGCGCCGACATCTCGGATCGCCGCACCGGCGGCCGGCGCAACGCCCAGAACGCCACGACGCCGCAGCCGTAGGAGAGGATCGACAGCACGAAGGCGAGCCGGTAGCTGCCGGAGATGTCGAAAATCCATCCGGCGCCCCACGAGCCGAGCGCGGCGCCGAGGCCGCTGCCGATCGTGATGACGCCGAGGATCGTGCCGAGCTGCGGCCCCGGAAACAGGTCGGCCGTCTTGGCCGTGATCGCCGGGCCGCGCGCGCCCCAGGTCAGGCCGAACAGGCAAGCGTGCAGCCACAACAACAAATGCTGGTCGGACCGCGTGATCAACAGCGCGCACACGACGCCGGCGATCGAAAAACCGTAGGCGATGATCGCCGCCACCTCGCGCCCGAGGTAGTCCGACAGCGTGCCGGTCACGACGATGCCGGGCACCGCCAGAAACGCGCCGATGCCGAGCACCTCGGCGGCGTAAAGCGGGTCGAAGCCGATATCGGCGGCGAAGGCGAGCTGGTGCAATGACACGAAAAAGCTGCCGAGGCCGGTGCACATGTAGACCGTGAAGAGCAGCCAGAAATGCGGCGTGCGCGCGGCTTCCGCCAAGGTCCAGCCGGAGGGCGCGGCGGACACCGGCGCGACTCCGGCCTCGGCGGGCACGGCGCCTTGGCGCGCTGGCTTGATCACCGGATCGGCGCCGCGAAACAAGGCGGCAAGCGGCAATACCGCCGCCGCCATCAACCCGGCCTGCACGAGGTAGGTCGTGCGCCAGCCGATCCCGAGGATCATCATTTCGACCAGCGGCGCCGAGATGCCGCGCGCGATGCCGTTGGCCGATTGCACGATCGCGATCGCCAGACCGCGCCGGCGCACGAAATGGCGCGACAAGAGCGGCACGAACACGACGAGGCCAAGACAGTTGGCGCCGATCGTCATCACGATGCCGTACAGCACGATGATCTGCCACAGCGCGGCGATGAAGGCGCTGGCGGCGAGGCCGAGCACCAATAACGCGCCGCCCAGCAGCAACAGGCGGCGCGGCCCCAGGCGGTCGACCAATGCCCCGACCAACGGCGAGCTGACCCCGCCGATCAGCTGCGACAGCGAATAGGCGATCGAGGTCTCGGCTCGGCTCCAGCCGAATTCCTCGATAAACGCGACGAGATAGACCGGGTAGGAATGCATCAAGGCGGCGCTGAGCGTGAACGCGGTGAAAGCGCCGCCCAGCATCAGCCAGGCAGGCGACAGGCTCCGCCGCAGCGGCATCGCGCGCGCGCCGATCATCGCCGGCAACCTGCGCGAAGACGCGCCCGGCGTCATCCCCGATCGTGGCAGCCCAGGCTTGCGCCGAGACCGCGCGCAGGCGACCCTGCGGCAGAAAATTTGGTGAGGAGACCGCGATGCCGCACTTCTATCGCCCGCCGCTCGACGGCTTCGAGGAGGACCCGTTCGCGCGCGACGGCGAGGACAAACTGATCCGCCGCGCCTATTGGCTCGGCCTCAGCGACCGCTCGCTCGTGCAGCTGATGACGAAGGGCATCGGCACCCGCCTCAGCGCCGACGAGAAGCGGGCGCACCTCGAAGACATCCGCCGCGCGCACCTGATCGAGCAGGTGCTGGCGCCGGAAATCCTGCCGCCCGAACAGCGCTCGTAAGATCCGACAACCCCGCGACGCTGCGGCCGAGTGCTTGCGGCCGCGGCGGGCGGTATGCCAGTCTGCCGCGATGCGATCGCCTAATTATTATACGGCGCCCGGGTTTGAACGGGCCGGGCTGCGTCGCCGCGAACCGGAATGGATCCGCGCGCAGGTGCTCGACCCCGCCAGCCTCTTCGTACCGGTGTGGCGCAGCCGGAACCTTGTCATCGAGATCGACGGCGGCGAGCCGCGCGCGGCGGTGCTCGGAGTCGCGGCGGTTGCCGCGCTGGCCGGCGGATTGTCTGACGGCGAGGTCGAGGAGCGCCTCGGCGAGGGCCAACTCGTGTTTCTCGGCCTGGTCGAGGAGCGGGCGCATTTCGCGCTCGACTTGTCGGCGCGCGAGGCGCCGCTCGACGCGCTGCACTCGCCAGCGCTGGCGGCAGCCGGCCTCGATGCCGGCGATGTGCGTTTTGCCGATCTGCGCCAGCTCGCCGGCCGGCTCGACCGCAGCGAGGGCGCGCTGTTGGCGCTCGCCCGCGCGATGGTGTTCTGGCATTCGCGCCACCGCTTTTGCGGGCAGTGCGGCGCGCCGACCCGCAGTGAAGAGGCCGGCCACATGCGGCGCTGCACCGACGCCGGCTGTAACGCGATGCATTTTCCGCGCACCGATCCGGCCGTCATCATGCTGGTGACCGACGGCGACCGGGCGCTCCTGGGCCGCAACAAGAATTTCGTCGCCGGCATGTATTCGACCCTGGCCGGCTTTGTCGAGCCGGGCGAGAGCCTCGAAGACGCCGTCGCGCGCGAGGTGCGCGAGGAGACCGGGGTCGAGGTCGCCGCGGTGCATTACCACTCCTCGCAGCCCTGGCCGTTCCCGGCCAACATCATGCTGGGCTTTTACGCCGAGGCGGCCTCGACCGAGATCGCGGTCGATTACAGCGAGCTGGCCGACGCGCGCTGGTTCGAGCGCGACTGGCTGAGGACGCACCAGGACGGCGACGATTTCCGCCTTCCGCGCCGCGATTCGATCGCCCGCCGCCTGATCGAGGACTGGCTCGCCGAGTAGGGTACGGAACGGTGGGCTTCGCGTTGCTCAGCCCACCCTACGAAATCCGTAGGATGGGCTGAACGCAGCGAAGCCCATCATCATGGCAATTTCCACCCCAGCCAGTCGCAGACGGCGCGGCCCATCACCAATTCGCGGTCATGGCCCGAGAGCCACGGCAATTCGTCGGTGAACAGGGTCACGCACTGCTTCCACGAGACCGGCATGCGGGTGATGTCGGTGCCCCAGAAATAGCGCTGCGGCCCGAACGCGTCGTAGAGCTGGCGCAGGTATTTGTGGATGTTGCGGAACGGGTAGGGCTGGGTCGATTCGCCGGCGGCGCCGGTCGCCTTCAGCGCGACGTTCGGGAAGCGGGCGAGCGCGCAGACCTGGTCGATGTTGACGAAGGCCGCGTCGTCACGGCCGCCGCGGGCGCGGCCCAGATGGTCGATGATCAGCTTGAGGCCGGGGTGCCGCTCGGCGATCTGCGCCACCTGCGGCAGGTAGTTGGACGCCATCAGCGCGATCGGGATTTGCGCCTTTTCGGCGGCCGGCCACAGCCAGTCCATCGTGCCGTCGGTCATCCAGTTGGCCTGGTGCGGCTGGGTGAAGGCGTAGCGCAGCCCGAGCATGCCCGGCCGGCTCTTCCAGCCGGCGACGAGATCGCGGCTTTCCGGCCTGTCGAGCGGGAAATTGCCGAGGATCGCAAAGCGGTTCGGGTATTTCTGCGCGGCCGCCTCGGCGACGGCTCCGGAATCCGGATCCCAGCCGGGCGGGTGGATCAGCGCCGCATCGACCCCGGCGGCATCCATCTCGGCGAGGCATTCCTCGGCCGACCAGGACGGGATCTGGCGGTGCGCCGCGTTGGTCGGCAGGTTCTTCGACCATAAATGGATCTGTGCGTCGACGATCAGCATGGCGTTTCCTCGTCGTTAGCTGTTGTTTCCATAAAAGGCGGGCGCAATGGGCGGGCGCTCATCCGGAGGCGCGGCTGAGGACGCGCGGCGCCTCGGCCGGCGCCGGCAGGCCGACGCGGAAGGTGGTCCCGCTGCCGGTCGTCTCGACAAGCTGCAGGTCGCCGCCCTGCGCCCGCATCAATTCGCGCGCGATCGCGAGACCGAGACCGCTGCCGCCCGGCCGCGCCGAGCCGAAAAATGGCCGAAACAGATTTTCGCGCGCCCGCGGCGGCAGGCCGTGGCCGTCGTCTTCGACCTCGATAGCGATCGCACCGTCGCTTTCGGCGGCGGCGAAGCGCAAATGGCGGGCGCCGGCCTCAACCGCGTTCTGCGCGAGGTTGAGGAGTACGCGGTAGAGCTGATCGCGGTCGGCCCGCACCATCAGGCCGGATGGCACGTCGAGTTCGATCTCGGGGGGTTCGCCATCGGCGGCGACGGTCGGTCTGATCTCCTCGATCAACGGCCGCAGCGCGAAGTGCGCCGGGGTGAAAGGCGGCGCCCCCTCGCGCGAGAAGTCGAGCGTGCGCGTGCACAGCGCCACGGCGCGGTCGATCGCCTCGAAGAGGCGCGGCGCGACGCGGCGCACTTCGGGCGCGGCGCTGTTGGCGAGACCGTCGCTGACGAGGCGCGCAGTCGCCAGGATCGCGCGCAGATCGTGGTTGATCTTGGTGACCGCGGTGCCGAGCGCGGCGAGCCGCGCCCGCTGCCCGAGCGCCTGGCGCACGGTTTCCTGCAGCATCGCCAACTCGTTTTCCGCCGCGCCGATCTCGTCGCGCCGCCCGCTCGGCACGATGCGCCGCGAGGCGTCCTCCGGGTCGTCGCGAAACAATGTCATGCTGGCGGTGATGCGCCGCATCGGCCGCACCAAGAGCCATTGCAGGCTCAGATAGACGAGGGCCGCAGTGCTGAGCGCGATCAGGATCGACAATTCGAAGATGCGCAGCCCGAACGCCCACATCTCGTGTCGCAGCGGCGCTTCGTCGAGCAATACTTCGACCATCGCGTCGGGTTCGTGCGGCGCCGGGCCGAGCACGCGCATGATGCGGTTGCCGCTGCCGAACAGTGTCTCGAACGAGCGCTCCACCCAGATCGGGATGTTGCCGCCGCCGATGCGGAAGGTCACGTCGGGATGCGGCGCCACCGGGCTGTCGAGCATGAACACCATGCCGTTGGCGCGATGCAGAATGACCGCATGGGCGCCGACATCGGCCAGCAGGCGGTTGGTCAAGGCCTGATCGACCTTGCCGTTCGGGCTGGCCGCCAGCGCCAGCGCGGCGAGATGGCCGGCGGCGACGTGGTTGGCCAGATAGGTCATGCGAAAGCGCGCGACCGACGGCACGAAGATCAACAGCTCGCTGATCATCGCGAAAAACAGCATCAGCGCCAGCAGCCGGGCCGACAGGCTGCGGAACGGCATCGCCGCCTCCTACCCGAAGCGCGCCAAGAGGCGCACGAGGCGGCGCGTGCGCGGCGCGAACAGCAGCGGCGTATAGAATTCGCCGGCGGCGCGTTTGCCCGCTTCGCCGCGCGTCGGGTAGGGCACGATCAGATTGGCCATCGCACCGATCTTGAGCCTCTGCGATATCGCCAGCGCCCAGGGCAGGATCAACTCGCCGGCCGACCTGCCGAGGATCGCCGCGCCGAGAATACGCCCATTTCGCGCCGTGACGATCTTCACTTCGCCCACCGTATCGCGCTCGGTGTGGGCGCGGTCGTTGTCGGCGAATGACGAACGCAACACATGCACCGCGCCGCGCTCGCGGGCCTCTGTCTCGCCGAGGCCGACTTGCGCCAGCTCCGGGTCGGTGTAGGTGACCCGCGGCAGCGCCCGGTAATCGACCCGCGCCGGCAGCCGGAACAGCGCATTGCGGATCACGATGCCGGCGTGGTGCAGCGCCACGTGCGTGAATTGCGGCCCGCCGGCTGCGTCGCCGATCGCATAGGCGTGCCGGTTTTTCGTGCGCAGCCGCGCATCGACGACAATCCCTTGGGCGGTGGCCGCGATCCCGGCGGCCGGAAGACCGAGCGCCGCGAGATCGGGCCGCCGGCCGGCAGCGACGAGCAGGTGCGAGCCGGCAATGTGCTTGTCGCCGGCGAGGATCACGGCAATCCCGCCGCCGGTGCGCTCGACGCGATCGATGGCGGCGGACGGGCGCAGGCCGATCCCTTCGGCCGCCAGTTCCGCTGTCAGCAGCGCCGTCAGCTCCGGGTCGTCGCGCGGCAAGATCGGCCCGGCGTCGATCACTGTGACTGCCGCGCCGAGCCGGCGGTGCGCCTGCGCCAGTTCGATGCCGACCGGCCCGCCGCCGATCACGATCAGGTGCTCGGGCAGGGCTCGGTTGGCGAACACGGTCTCGTTGGTCAGGAACGGCACGCTGTCGAGGCCGGGGATCGGCGGCACGACTGGCATCGACCCGGTGGCGATCACGAAGCGCCGCGGCCGGATCAGGGTATCGCCGGCGCGCACCGTGCGCCGATCGAGGAAGCGCGCCTCTGCGGCGATGACCCGCACGCCGAGGCGGGTGAAACGCTCGACGGAATCATTGGGCGCGAGACCGGCGACGACGCGCGCGACGCTGTCGGCGACGGCGGCGAAATCGATGCGCGGCGGGTCGTAGACGACGCCAAACGCGGCGCCGCGCCGCCGGGCGCTCGCCAGATGCGCCGCGGCGAGCAGCGATTTCGACGGCACGCAGCCGTAATTGAGGCAGTCGCCGCCCATCCTGCCGCGCTCGACCAGCACGACTTGGGCGCCCATCTGCGCCGCCCCGGCGGCGACCGCCAGCCCACCGGCGCCGCCGCCGATGACGCATAGATCGGGGGTCAGGACTGCAGAGGTCGATCGCGGCATAGGGCGATCATGGCGAGCGAAGCGAAGCAATCCCGATGGCCTGAGGATCCGTGGCGCGAGATTGCTTCGTCAGTGCGTTCCTCGCAATGACTGCGGATGCTTATTCGTCCGTGTGGCGGAACGGCGAGAATTCGGCGAGGTGCTCGATCTTGCGCTCCACCATGTCGCGCTCGCGGGCGAGGAAGGCGGCGACGGCGCGGCGGAAATTGGGGTCGGGGATCCAGTGCGCGCTGAAGGTCGGCACCGGCAGGTAGCCACGCTGCAATTTGTGCGGCCCCTGCGCCCCGGCCTCGACCCGCTTCAGCCCGCGGTCGATCGCGAACTCGATCGCCCGGTAATAGCAGCATTCGAAATGGAGAAAACGGTATTCGCGGTGCGCCCCCCAGTTGCGGCCGTAGATCGTCTCGCGGCCTAGGAGGTTGAAGGCGCCGGCGATGTAGTCCTTGCCGCGCCGTGCCATGAACAGCACGACCTTGTCCGGCATGCGCTCGCCGATCAGCGAGAAGAACCGGCGGGTCAAATAGGCGGCGCCCCATTTGCGGTCGGAGGTGCCGAGATAGAGCTGGTAGAACGCGTCCCATGCCCGCTCGGTCAGGTCGGCGCCGGTCAGCATGTCGATCTCGACGCCGCCGGCCATCGCCTCGCGCCGTTCCTTCTTGACCGCCTTGCGCTTGCGCGAGTTCAGCGCCGCCAGATAATCGTCGAAATCGCGATAGCCGGCATTCGTCCAATGAAATTGCTGGCCGATCCGCGTCAGAAACCCGGCCTCCTCGAAAGCCGCGAAATCTTCGGCCTCGGGAAACGTGATGTGCAGTGACGACAGCTGGCGCTGGCGCGCCAACTCCACCATGCCGGCGATAAGTTGGCTTCTCGTCTCCGCCGGCGCGTTCGGCGCCAGCAGCAGGCGCGGCCCCGGCACCGGAGTGAACGGCACGCCGCACAGCAGCTTCGGGTAATAGCGCCCGCCGGCCCGCTCGTAGGCGTCGGCCCAGCCCCAGTCGAACACGTATTCGCCGTAGGAATGGCTTTTCAGGTACATCGGCGCCGCGCCGATCACCTTGCCGCCGGGATCCGCGAACGTCAGGTGCTGCGGCGCCCAGCCGGCCCGCTTCGTCGCCGAGCCGCTTTCCTCAAGGGCGTTGAGAAAGACGTGCGACAGGGTCGGGTTGACGTCGCCGGCGCAGGAATCCCATGCCTCGGGCGCGATCTCTTCGATCTTGCCGTGCAGGCGCAGCGTGATCGTGTCGCCGTCATTCATCGCGGGCGAGATTGCGTCGTTGCCGCGCTCCCCGCAACGACAATCCGCCGTCTCTCGCGCATGCCGCGAAACCGCCGCATTCGCTCGCTAGCAGCGCGGCCATGGGGAAACTTCGCGCGCTCCTGTTCGCCCTCGCGCTGCTGCCGGGAACGGCCGCGGCCGCGACCCTGGGCGAGGCGCGGGTCGGGTTCCGTGCCGATCGCATCCTCGTCATCGACGGACACAGCTATAGCGGCAAAATCTGGACTATGCCGGGCGAAGAGCGCCACGAGCAGGAGATCAAGGGTTTCCGGCCCGTTTTTCTGCTGCGCGCCGACAGCCCGCTCGGCGAGGTCGTGCTGCCGCAGCTCAAGACCATCGTCGAGTTCGTGATGCCGCCCGAGTTGCGGCTGTTCGCCCGCCCGGAGCTGAAACGCCACCCGATCGGGCACGACAGCGTCAACGGCATCGCGACGACCCGCTACGCGATCGACGAAACCGTCCCCGAGGGCCACGCGCAAGGGACGCTGTGGCTGAGCCGCGAGGGCATCCCAATGAAGCTGGTGGGCACGTTCACCGGCGGGAAAGGCAAGGCGGCCTCGGTGCGCTGGGAACTGAGCCACGTCGAGATCGGGCCGCAGCCGGCAGCCCTGTTCGAGGAGCCGCACGGCTATTCGCGCCTGCCCGCCGAGGCGGTCGCGCCGCTCTTGGGTTTGCGGCTCAAATCCGCCCGGCGTTAAATCCCGAACGCGACCTGTCGCGAGTTGGCCAGCGACAGGCGGCGGTAGCGGGCCAGCGCCCACAGCGGGAAGAAGGCGCGGTAGCCGTGGTAGCGCAGGTAGAAGACGCGCGGGAAGCCAACAGCGGTGTACCACGGCTCGTCCCAGTTGCCGTCCATGTTCTGCGTCGCGATCAGATAGGCGATGCCGCGCGCCACCGCCGCGTTGTCGACCTCGCCGGCAGCCATCAGACCGAGCAACGCCCAGGCGGTTTGCGAGGCGGTGCTATACGGCGCTTCGCCGCGCGGCCGTTCGGGCCAGTAGCTCTCGCCCGATTCGCCCCAGCCGCCGTCGTTGTGCTGCCGCGCCAGTAGCCAGGCGACGGCGCGGCGGATTTCTGGCGCCGCCGCCGCGACCCCGGCGGCGTTGAGGCCGGCCAGCACCGACCAGGTGCCGTAAATGTAATTGGTGCCCCAGCGGCCGAACCAGCTGCCGTCCTCCTCCTGCTCGCGCCGCAGGTAGTCGAGCGCCAGCGCCAGCGCCGGATGATCCGACGGCATGCCGCGCTGCGCCAAGAGGCCGACGCAGCGCGCGCTGACATCGGCGGATGGCGGGTCGAGCAGCGCGCCGTGGTCGGCGAACGGAATGTGGTTCAAATAGTAGTGCGTGTTGTCGGCATCGAACGAACCCCACCCGCCGTTCTTGCTCTGCATGCCGATGACCCATTCGGCGGCGCGGTCGGTCGCGGGGCGATAACGGGCTGCATCGAAACGATCGAGCGCCAGCGCAACCGCGGCAGTGTCGTCGAGATCGGGATAATGCGGGTTGGCGTATTGGAAGGCCCAGCCGCCCGGCCTCAGCCCCGGCCGCGCGCTCGCCCAGTCGCCCTTCCGGTCGAGCACCTGCCGCTCGGCCAGCCAATCGAGCGCCGCGCGGATCGCCGGGACGAGCCGCCGCTCGCCGGTTTCCATCAGCGCATGCGCGGCCAGCGCGGTATCCCACACCGGTGACACGCAGGGCTGGCAGTAGCTGCGCTCGCCCTCGGACACCAGCAGGTTGCGCAATGACGCCGCCGCGGCCATGCGTTCCGGGTGGTCCGGCGGGTAGCCGAGGCAATCGAACATCATCAGCGAGTTGGCCATCGCCGGGAAGATGCCGCCGAGGCCGTCCTCGCCGTTGAGGCGCTCGCTGACGAAGGCCACCGCCTTCTCGATCGCGCGCCGCCGCGGATCGGCCGGGAACATCGGCTCGGCGCGGCGCAACAGGTTGTCGAGCACGGCAAAAGCGTGCCCGACCGGCGAGGTCGTCGATGGCGCAATCCAGCCGCGTACGCTGTCCGGAGGCTCGACGAACAGTTCGGCGATCGATACCCGGCGCGGGTTGCGCGCGGTCGGCCGCATCGCCATCAGCACCAGCAGCGGCACCAGCACGGTGCGCGACCAATACGACACCTTGTCGATATGGAACGGAAACCACGCCGGCAGCAGCATGATCTCGACCGGCATCAGCGGCACGGCACGCCACGGCACCTGGGCGAACAAGGCAAGCGTGACACGGGTGAAGACGTTGCAATGCCGGGCGCCGCCCTTCGCCAGGATCGCCGCGCGAGCCCGCGCCATGTGCGGCGCGTCGGGCAAGTCGCCGGCTGCCTTCAGCGCGAAATACGCCTTGACCGAGGCGCTGAGGTCCATCGCCCCGCCGTGGAACAACGGCCAGCCGCCGTCCTCGCCCTGCACATCGCGCAGATAGCGCGCGATGCGCGCTTCGAGCGCGGCGTCGATCGTCCCGAGGTAATGCTGGAGCAGGATGTATTCGGCCGGGATCGTGGCATCGGCTTCGAGCTCGAAGACCCAATGCCCGTCCTCGTGCTGCAATGCCAGCAGCGCTTCGACCGAGTGCGCGAGCGCCGTATCGAGGCCGGGCAGCAGCGGCGCCTCGGCGGCGATCGGCGTGTTCTTCTTCTTGGTGGCCGTCAATCCGCTCTCCATGGCAGCGCGCGCCGGCAATCCGGGATGTTGGGGAGGGTTGGCG
>DATEKP010000116.1:0-4671 GCA_035277405.1 Allostellaceae bacterium
GGGCGCGTCGCGGCCAGTTGCTGCAATGTGCCGGCGGTCGCGCGCAATGCCTCGACATTCTGCTGGTCGGTCGGCGGAGATTGGGTCTGCGCCGGGTTGAGGGCCGGCTGCAACCGCTGCGCCAGGCCATGGATCAGCGGCAGCTTCTTGTCCTGATCGGCCGGCACGAAATCGGCGAGCGTGCGGGCCTGCGCGACCTGCGGCAACGCCGCGAGCCGCTTCGCGACGGCGCCGGCGGCCTCCCGGTTCGGCGCCATCACATCGATCGCGTTGGCGCCGGTGTGCGGGTCCTTGCGCAGTTCTAGGAAAGTCGCGACTGCTTCCGCTTTCGGGTTTTGCAGGTGCAAGGGGTTGAAGTCGAAGGGCAGCCACCACAACAGCGGCGCGCCGAGAATCACGATGCCGAGCGTCCCGGTAACCACTGCAATGCGATGGCGCGCGAGAAAGCGATCGACCGGCGCCAGCGCGGCGATCCCCATCGCGCGCGGCTCATCGCCCGGCTTCAGCACCGAGAGCAGCGCCGGCAATACGGTGATGCTGGCGATGAACGCGATGATCATGCCCGGCCCGGCGATCTCGCCGAGCTCCGACAATCCGCGGTAGTCGGTCGGCAGAAAGGCCGAGAAGCCGAGCGCGGTCGCGATCGCTGCCAATGCGAGCGGGCCGCCCGCCTTGCCGGCGGCCTGCAATAGCGCCGGGCGCAGCGCGCCGGTGTCATGGCGCTCGGCGCGGTAGCGCACCGAGAACTGGATGCCGAAATCGACGCCGAGGCCGATGAACAGCACAAAGAAGGCGACCGAGATCGGGTTCAGCGCGCCGACCAGAAAGATGCCGAGTGCGGCCGCCGCCGCCAGGCCGCAGACCAGCGCGGCCGCCGCCGCGACGATCAGCCGCCACGAGCGCAGCGCCAGCCACAGGATGATCAGGACCGCGCTGAGCGAGACGATGCCGTTCAGCACCGCGTGGTTCTTCAGCGCGGCAAGCTGCGCGTCGTTCATCGGTACGAGCCCGGTCTGCCGCACGCGCGCCTGGTACTTGCCGGCGAGATCGAGCCGCTCGGCGGCGCCGGCGATCGCGTCGGTCGCGGCGCGGCCGGGTTCCAGCGCACCGTAATCGAGCACCGGGTCGACTTGCAGAAACCGCCGCAACTCGCTCGGCGCGGCGGGCTGGCCGGCGGCGAGGACGCGCCAAGAAAAATGCGCCGGGCGGCCGGCGAGCACGTCGTCCACCGTGTCCGCCGCCATGTTCAGCGGCCGCGCCAGGGCATCGAGCGGGTAGAGGCCGTTGACAACGCCAACCGAGCCGTAGCCGATCGCGCCGAGCGCGCCCCGCAGGCTCGGATCGGCGCTCAGCGACCCGATCAGCGGCGCCGCTCCGGCCATGCGGCCGGCATCCCCTGCCAATTCGTCGGCTGGCAGGAACAACAGCGCATTGCGCGCAAAGAACGGACCGCCCTGGGCGTCATGAACGGCGCGGATATGGTCGTGGTCGGCGCGCAGCGCGCCGGCCAGCTCGGCGGCGGCCACACTGACCAGCTCGGGGGTCGGCGCATCGACCACGACCGTGATCCCGTGGTCGGGGAACGCCTGGAGATAGCGGTGGGCGCGCTGGGTCCACGCCAAGTCGCGCGGGAACAGCGCCTTGACGTCGGTCTCAACCGCGAAATGCCTGGCCGCGTAGACCCCGCACCAGCCGGCCAAGAGCGTGGCCAGCACGATGACCGGCCAGGCGCGCCGGGTGCACAGCGACACAACACGGACGATCAGTGCTTGCATGCGGCTGCCCATCGACCCGCAGCGCAACCACGGCGGCCCCTTACGAGCGAAACAGTGGCCGTCGCGTTACGCGCAACAAGAAAACCGGCAACGAAACCCAAAGGTTCCGCCAGGTGCGAACCGTCTCGACAAAACGAACGCCGGCCGGCCTCTCCGGGTCCGGTCCGTATGCTCTGGGCGTCGCGAACACGAAATTGCCCGATTTGTCGGCTCTCCAATCTTCTGTTCAGCGGGGGAGGTTTTGATGCGCGGGGTTTCGCTTACGGCAGTCGTCGTTGCCGCGATGACCGTCGGATCGGCGTCGTCAGGCGGGGCCGAGCCGCAGGCGGTCACATTGAGATTTTCGGTGATGCGCAATGGCGAGCCGATCGGCACCAGCACCGTGCACCTGCGGCAGGAGGGCGGCCGCACGCTGGCGAGCGCCGCCACGCACATCGCAGTCAAGTTTGCGTCTTGGACCGTCTACCGCTTCGACCAGTCCGAAAGCGAGGAGTTCGCCGACGGCCGCCTGCAGGCAATGAGCTCGGTGACCGACGACAACGGCACCGTGCACCGCGTCGCCGCGCAGCGCCGCGGCGATGTCCTCGCGGTCGATGCGGACGGCAAACTGACCCATGTCGATCCGAGCCTGATCCCGGCCAATCCGTGGAACCCGCTCTTGATCGGCAAGCGAATCGCACTCAACCCACAGGACGGCAGCGTCACGCCGGTCGCCGTCACCGATCACGGCGAGGAGCAGCTGATGGTGGAGGGACGCCCGCTGCGCGCCCACCACTATTCGATCGCGATGAGCTTCCCGCAAGACGTGTGGTACGACCAGCGCCACCAGCTGGTCAAAGTCGAACTGCACGGCAGCGACGGCTCGCGCATCAGCTACCAGCCGGGCTGACCCCGTCGTTCTATGTTCCTCCCCTGCAAAGCGGGGGAGGTGGCGCGCGCAGCGCGACGGAAGGGGCGCGGGGCGCCGACGCCCCCTCCACCATGCTGCGCATGGTCCCCCTCCCCCGCGCCGCGGGGGAGGAGCCGGCGGGGCCCGCAAATCCGCTAGCGCGGGCTGCGGTTGGACAAGCTCGGGCGGGGGCCGTAACATCGCACCCGCCGCCGCCTTCGAGGACTCGACCGCGATGCTCTCCCGTCCCAATGCCGCCCTGTCCCAGATCCACCTGCAGATCATGTGGTCGCGGCTGATCGCCGTCGTCGAGGAGCAGGCGCAGACGCTGATGCGCACGGCCTTTTCGACGACGGTGCGCGAGGCCGGCGACCTCTCGGCCGGCGTCTTCGACCGCGACGGCAACATGCTGGCGCAGGCGGTGACCGGCACCCCCGGCCACGTCAATTCGATGGCCGCCGCGGTCAGGCATTTCCTCGCCGCCTTCCCGCTCGCGACGATGAAGCCGGGCGACCACTACATCACCAACGACCCGTGGCTGACCTGTGGCCACCTGCACGACCTGACCGTCGTCAGCCCGACCTTTCTGCCCCCTCACCCTACCCTCTCCCCCATTGGGGGAGAGGGTAGGGTGAGGGGGCGCGGCGAAGCCGTGGGGCTGTTCGCGAGCACCGTGCACGTCGTCGATATCGGCGGCCTCGGCATGGGGCCGGACGGACGGCAGGTGTTCGAGGAAGGGCTGTCGATCCCGCTGCTGCCGCTGGCGCGCGAAGGCCGCATCAACGAGGATCTGATGCGCATCATCGGCGCCAATGTGCGCGAGCCGCTGCAGGTCGAGGGCGACGTCTACGCGCTCGCCGCCTGCAACGACGAGGGCAGCCGCCGCCTCGTCGAGATGATGGAGGAGTTCGGCATCGCCAACCTCGATCGGCTCGGCGGCCACATCATCGAGACCTCGCGCCAGGCGACGCTCGACGAGATGCGCAAGCTGACGCCGGGAAAATACCGCAACAGCGTCGATATGGACGGGTTCGAGAAGCCGCTGCACCTCGCAGCCGAGATGACGATCGGCCCGGACGGCATCCACGTCGATTATACCGGGACCTCGCCGGCCAGCTCGCGTGGCATCAACGTCGTGCTGAACTACACGCTGGCCTACACTGCGTTCGGGGTCAAATGCCTGGTGGCGCCGGAGGTGCCGAACAACGCCGGCTCGTTGGCGCCGATCACGGTCAGCGCGCCCGAGGGCTGCGTGCTCAACGCCAAGCGGCCGCGGGCCGTAGCGGCAAGACACACGGTCGGCCACATGCTGCCCGACGTGGTGTTCGGCTGCCTGCATCAGGTCATGGCCGGCGGCGTCCCGGCCGAGGGCGCCTCCTCCTTATGGATCCCGCAGATCTACGGCGGCGCCGACGTGCTCGACGAACTCGGCGCCGCGGACGGCCGCGCCCGCCCGGAGGTGCGGCCGTTCAGCACCGCGATCTTCCATTGCGGCGGCGCCGGCGCACGGCCCGGCAAGGACGGGCTCGACGTCACCGCCTTCCCGTCCGGCGTGCGCACGATCCCGGTCGAGGCGACCGAGGCGGTGGCGCCGGTCATGTTCCGCCGCCGCGAATTCCGCGACGGCTCGGGCGGCGCCGGCCGCTTCCGCGGCGGGCTCGGTCAGGTCATCGAACTGGGCGGCGCCGACGGCACGCCGATCGCGATGCTGTGCAATTTCGAGCGCGTCAACAACCCGGCGCGCGGCCGCGACGGCTGCGCCCTCGGGGCGCCGGGCCGCGTGTCGCTCGCCTCCGGCCGCAAGATCGGCGCCAAGGGGCGGCAGAGCGTGCCGGGCGGCGACTTCATCCGCCTCGAATTGCCGGGCGGCGGCGGCTTTGGCGACCCGGCCGACCGCGATCCCGAGCAGGTGGCGCTCGACGTCGCCGATGGCCTCGTCTCGCCCGAAGCGGCGCTGCGCCAATACCGGGTGGCGCTCGCCGCCGACGGCGGCCTCGACCGCGCCGC
>DATEKP010000117.1:0-6397 GCA_035277405.1 Allostellaceae bacterium
CGCGCATTGCCATCGCCGGCGCCGCGGGCGGCAATTGCGCGTTCACCGATCTCGCCGCGACCGGCCGGGACTGGACGCCGCAGGCGGGGCCCGAGGATCTGTCGCTGCTGCTCTACACATCGGGCACGACCGGGCGCCCGAAGGGCGTGCCGCGGCGCCATCGCGCCGAGCGTGCCGCCGCGCTCGCCCATGTCGCGCAGAACCTTTACGGGCGCGGCGAGCGCACGCTCGGCGTCATGCCGCTCTACCACACGATGGGGGTGCGCTCGCTGTTGGCGATGGCGCTGGTGGACGGCGCCTTTATCTGCCTGCCGCGGTTCGACGCCGGCATGGCGCTGCGGCTGATCGCGCGTGAAAAGATCAGCAACCTCTACCTGGTGCCGACGCTCTACCACGAACTGATCGGGCATCCCGATTTTGCCGCGACCGACATCGCCTCGGTCAAAAAGCTCGGCTTCGCCGGCGCCGCGATGCCGGACGGCTTATTGCAGCGCGTCGAGGACGCGTTCCGCCCGGAATTGTTCGTCAATCATTACGGCTCGTCGGAAATCTACACCTTTACGATCGAGCCGCGCGCCGCGGCTAAGCCGGGCTCGGCCGGCAAGGCGGGTCTCAATGAGCGCATCCGCGTCGTCCGCCTCGGCGCCGGCGATCCCAACGCGCAGGCAGCGGTCGGCGAGGAGGGCGAGATCGTCGCCGATATGGCCAGCGACGAGGCGTTTGATGCCTATTGGGGGCGCCCCGACGCCGATGCGCGCGCGATTCGTGCCGGTTGGTACTTCACCGGCGACAGCGGCTATATCGACGCCGAGGGCGACCTGTTCGTCACCGGACGGGTCGACGACATGATCATCTCCGGCGGCGAGAACATCTCGCCGGGCGAGATCGAGAGCGTGCTGTCCTTGCACCCCGGGGTCGGCGAGGTGGCGGTGGTGGGGTTGCCGGATCAGCGCTGGGGACACCGCATCGCCGCCTTCGTCAAACGCCGCGAGCCGGTCCTGCCGGAAGCGCTCGACGCCTGGTGCCGCACCTCCAGCCTCGCCGATTACAAGCGCCCGCGCGACTACGTGTTCGTCGACGAAATCCCGAAATCGCCGGTCGGCAAAATCCTGCGCCGGCTGCTCGTTGCCGGCGAGTATCGGAGGGAATAGATGCGCGATCCCACGCCGCTGGTACCGGCTTTGCCCGATCCGCTCGACGGGTTCCGCCTGGAAATCGACGCCGAGCGGCAGCGCGCCGATGTGATCCTCGACCGGCCGCCCCTCAACGTCATTACGATGGCCGAGCGCGAAGAGCTGCGCGCGGCCTTCGAAGTGCTCGACGCCGATCCGCGCATCCGCGTCGTCGTGCTGCGCGCCGCAGGCGAGCATTTTTCGAGCGGCGGCGAAATCGCCGGTTTTCTCGAAGCCTCGCCCGGGCACGTCTCGCGCCTGGCCTGGAACATCGCGGCGCCGGCGCGCTGCCGCCACCCGGTCGTCGCAGCGAGCCGCGGCTATTGCTTCGGCGTCGGCTTCGAGCTGGCGCTCGCCTGCGATTTCCGCATCGTCTCCGAAACCTGCCTCTACGCATTGCCCGAGCAGCGCCTCGGCCAGATCCCGGGGTCGGGCGGCGCGGCGCGGCTGCAGAAGATGCTCGGCATCGCGCGCGCCAAGGACATCGTCATGCGCTCGCGGCGCATCCCCGGCCGGCAGGCGCAGGAATGGGGCGTCGCCAGCGCATGCGTCGGCGACGGCGAATTGGAGCCGGCGACCGACGCGCTGGTCGAGGAATTGCGCGCCCTGCCGCCGCTGGCGCAGCGCACCGCCAAGCGCCTGCTCAACGACATCGAGGACGCGCCGCTCTCTCTGGCGATCGAGCTGGAGGGCCAGGCCTACGGCCGGCTGCGCGGGTCGGACGATTTCCGCGAGGGCGTCGAGGCGTTCCGGCAGAAGCGCCGCCCGAATTTCCGCGGGACATGAGCGCCCCGGCAGATCGCGGCCGCTATCTCGGGCGCCCCGTTCGCCGCCTCGAAGACGCCGCCCTGCTGCGCGGCGAAGGGCGCTTCGCCGATGACCTGCCGGTGCGGCCCGGCACGCTTTACGCCGCGATCCTGCGCGCACCGCACGCGCATGCCGAAATCGCCGGGATCGATACGACGGCCGCGCTGGCGCTGCCCGGCTGCGAATGCGTCGTCACCGGCGAAGACGCCAAGCGCTGGACGCGGCCCTTCGCCGTCGCGGTCAAGACCGCGATGGAGCATTACTGCCTTGCCATCGACCGGGTGCGCTATGTCGGCGAACCGGTGGCGGTGGCGCTGGCGCGAGACCGCCACACGGCCGAGGACGCGATCGAGCGCATCTCCGTCGATTACCGGCCATTGCCGGCGATCCTCGACCCGGAAGCCGCCGCGATGCCGGATGCGCCGCTGCTGCACCCCGCGGTCGGCTCGAACGTCATCAGCGACCGCGCCTTCCGCTACGGCGACCCCGAAGCAGCCTTCGTCGCCGCCGCGCACCGCATCTCGATCACGTCGCGCTACCCGCGCAACACGGCCTGCCCGCTCGAATGCTTTGTGGTGACCGCCGAATACCTGCCGGGTGAGGAGGCCTACGAGATCACCGCCAATTTCCAGGGGCCGTTCGCGATGCACCCGGTCATGGCGATGGCGCTGGGCATTCCCGGCAACCGGCTGCGGTTCCGGACGCCGCCCAATTCCGGCGGCAGCTTCGGCGCCAAGCACGCGATCTTCCCTTATATCGTGCTGCTGGCGCTGGCGACGCGGCGGACCGGGCGGCCGGTCAAATGGGTCGAGACCCGGCTCGAACACCTGACGGCCGCGACCGCGGCGACCGGGCGCATTACGACACTATCGGCCGCGGTCGACCGCGACGGCGTCGTCTCGGCGCTCGACTGGGACCAGCTCGAGGATTGCGGCGCCTATCTGCGCGCGCCGGAGCCGGCGACGCTCTACCGCATGCACGGCAACATGACCGGCGCCTACGGCGTGCGGCATCTCAAAATCCGCAACCGCGTCGTCTTGACCAGCAAGACGCCGAGCGGGCTGGTGCGCGGCTTTGGCGGGCCACAGGTGTATTTCGCGCTCGAACGGCTGATGCAGCGGATCGCCCAAGCGCTGGGCCTCGATCCGCTGGAGGTCATCCGGCGCAACCTGGTCGCCTCCTTCCCGCACCGCTGCCCGGCCGGCGCGGTGCTCGATTCCGGCGATTACCACGCCGCGATCGATGATGCGGCCGAGCGCGGCGGCCTCGCCGAGTTGGCGCAGGAACGCGAGAAGGCGCGCGCCGCCGGCCGGCTCTACGGCATCGGTTTCGCCGCGGTGGTCGAGCCGGCGATCTCCAATATGGGCTACATCACGACCGTACTGACCCCGGATGAGCGAGAGCGGGCCGGGCCGAAGGGCGGCGCGCGGGCGGCCGCGACAATAGCGCTCGACCCGCTCGGCGGCGTCTCGGTCATGCTCGACTCGGCGCCGCAGGGCCAGGGTCACCGCACCGTCGCGGCGCAGCTCGTCGCCGACGCGTTCGGCCTCAAACCCGCGCAAATCAGCGTCGAGCCGGCGCTCGAGACCGCGACCAGCGCATGGTCGATCGCCGCCGGCAATTACTCGAGCCGCTTCGCCGGTGCGACGGCAGGCGCCTTGCATCTCGCGGCGCTGCGGCTGCGCGGCAGGCTCGCCGCCATTGCCGCGGCACAGCTGAACCGGCGGCCGGAGGAACTGGTGTTCGCGGACGGGCATATCTTCGCCGCGGACAACCCGGAGAATTCGCTGTCCTTCGCGCGCGTCGCGGCCGCCGGCCACTGGTCGGGCGAAACGGCGCCCGAACTCACGGCGCTGCGCGAGACCGTGTTCTGGAGCCCGGCGGAGTTGGCGCCGCCCAATGCAGCCGACGAGGTCAACAGTTCGGCCGTTTACGGTTTCGTCTTCGATTTCTGCGGCGTCGAAATCGACCGCGACACCGGGGCCGTGCGGATCGACCGCTATGTCAGCCTGCACGACGCCGGGCATATCCTGAACCCGGCGCTGTTCGACGGGCAGGTCAAAGGCGGCTTCGCGATGGCATTGGGCGCCGCGCTCCACGAGCGGTGCGTCTATGACGAGGGCGGCGCGATGCTGACCGGCAGCCTGCTCGATTACCCGATGGCGACCGCGGCAATGATCCCGGCCCTTGCAATTCTGCATCGCGAAACGCCGTCGCCGGTGACCCCGCTCGGCGCCAAGGGCGTCGCCGAAGGCAATGCGATGAGCACGCCGGTCTGCATCGCCAACGCCGTCGCCGACGCGCTCGGCGTCGGCGATGTTGCCTTGCCGCTAACCCCAGAGCGGGTCCTTCAAATGTTGAAAGCGCCGCTGGCGTAATGCTGGCGCGGCACAATCTCGGTGCCGACCGGGGCGAGGCTGGCGCCGGCCAATTTGAGGTGGGCCCAGGCGAACGGGATGCCGATGATCGTGATCGCCAGCAGCACCGCTATTACCAGGTGGGCGATTGCCAGCCACCACCCGGCCAGCACGAACCAGATGATGTTGCCGATCATGCTGAGCGCCCCGGCGTCGGGCCGCGAGCGCATCTCGTGGCCAAACGGCAAGAGCGTGTAGTACGCGATGCGCAACGCCGAGAAGGTCCACGGCAGGCCGATAATGGTGATCGCCATCACCGCCGCGGCGACGACCCAGGCGAAGGCGGCAATCAGCCCGCCGAAGATCAGCCACAGGACGTTGAGCAAGAGCGACAGCGGAGACATCGGCCGCGAGTTTGCCTGCGATTACCGGCGCGATCCAGCGCCGTGCGGCGATGCGGCACAAGGGCTTGCAATGGGTAACCCGATCGGCGCGAACTACATTCAGGAATTCAGCCAGTATTCGGCCGGAAATTCGCGTGCGCACATCCCCCCACACTGTCGTCCCGGCGCAAGCCGGGACCCACCGATCCCCCGTACGAGCGGAGGCGAAGTGGGTCCCGGCTTCAGCCGGGGAGACAAACACGGCTGACCGCGCGGTCGCCGTCTGGCTGCTCCTGTGCTGCGGCATGATCTTCGTCATGGTCGTGCTGGGCGGCATCACCCGGCTGACGCAATCGGGCGTATCGATCACCGAATGGCAGCCGGTCATCGGCATCGTGCCGCCATTGTCGCACGCCCAATGGCTCGCCGAGTTCGACCGCTACAAGCTGATCCCGCAATATCGCGAGCTCAACGCCGGTATGAGCCTCGCCGATTTCCAATTCATCTTCTGGTGGGAATACGCGCACCGGCTGTGGGGCCGGCTGATCGGCTTCGCCTATCTGCTCCCGTTCGTCTATTTCATCGCGCGCCGGCAGGTGCCGCGCCGGCTCGTATTGCCGCTCGCCGGCATCTTCCTGCTCGGCGCGGCGCAGGGCGCGCTCGGCTGGTACATGGTGGAGAGCGGCCTCGTCCACCGGGTCGAGGTCAGCCAATACCGCCTCGTCGCCCACCTTGCGCTGGCCTTGGCGATCTATGGCCTGACCCTGTGGATCGCGCTCGGGCTGCTGGTGCCGACGCTTACGAAACTCCCCTCTCCGCCCTTTAGGGGGGAGAGGGAGGGGCCCAGCACGGAGCGCTGGGAGGGTGAGGTGGGCCCTAACTGGCGCTCCGGAATCCCCCACCTCACCCCAACCCTCTCCGCTCCCGGGGGCGGAGAGGGAGCATCCGGCCGGTGGTGGCGGCGCTTGGCTGAAGGGCTGATCGCGTTGGTGGCGGCAACGATCGCCGCCGGCGGCTTTACCGCCGGACTGCATGCCGGGCTGACCTACAACACGTTTCCGCTGATGGACGGCAGCTTCGTCCCGGCCGGGTACGCGCAATTGCAGCCGCTGTGGCGCAACTGGTTCGAGAACATCGCGACAGTGCAGTTCAATCATCGCGCGTTGGCCGAAACAACCTTCGCCTGTGTCCTCCTGCTGTGGCTGGCCGGCCGCCGCGCCCTTTTGCCCCGCCCGGCCCACCTCGCGCTCCACGCCCTCTTCGCGGCTGTGCTGCTGCAATTCGCCCTCGGCCTCTCGACCCTGTTGCTGGTCGTGCCGGTCCCGCTCGCCGCCGCCCACCAGGCCGGCGCGGTGCTGCTGCTGACCGCGGCGATCGTCTTCCGGCGAACCCTGAACCGGCCCGAATTGGACCTCGCGAGCGCAGCAGCCATATAATCGCGAGAGGCGATGGCATGGTCGCGCCGGAGGTAATAGTGGCGAGCGACAAGAAGAGCGATGGCGAGCGGTGGCGGGCTCTCGCCGAGAAGGAATTGCGCGGCAAGCCTCTCGTCGGCCTCGACTGGCTGACGCCCGAGGGGATCGCGGTCAAGCCGCTCTACACCGCGGCCGATCTCGAAGCAATCGAGGCGGCCGGGTTCGACTGGCGCGGCGCATTGCCGGGCATGGCGCCTTACCTG
>DATEKP010000118.1:0-5413 GCA_035277405.1 Allostellaceae bacterium
CATCTCGACGAATTGCACCTGTTGGCCAAGGGGCTGCTCGAATACGAGACGCTGTCGGCCGACGAAATCCGCCGCATCATCAAGGGCGAGCGGATCGTCCGCGACACCTCGACCGGGCCGGCGCCGACGACCGACGACCGCCCCGGGCGGCGCAGTTCGGTGCCGCCCTCGGGCCGCCCCTCAGGCATCGGCCCCGAACCCGAGCCGCAGCCCGGCGGGTAGAGGGCGCGCCTGAACCGGGGCGCCTTCTCCGCCGCAGCTTTGCCCGTCCAGGTATGATCATATTCCGTCGCCCCCGCGAACGCCGGACCTTTGCATAATCCTTTGCATCGCCTCGGATAGACAGTCCGTGCGTCCTTCGAGACGCCCGCTCCGCGGGCTCCTCAGGATGACGGTTTTCTGTAATGCCACCACATGCTTGCCGTCATCCTGAGGAGCGCCCGAAGGGCGCGTCTCGATCCTGAGGAGCGCCCGAAGGGCGCGTCTCGAAGGACGCACGACAAGCATTGCAGCCCGATTTTGGCGCGCACGACACCGGTTGTGCAAAGGTCCCGCGAACGCGGGGGTCCAGGGGCAGCCGGGCGATTCCCGCTTGCGCGGGAATGACGATTATATCAATCGGATAATGCTCTTGCGCCGGCGGGCGACCGGTTTGCTCGGCCACGACGTCGGAACCGGGAGCGAGAGATGCAGGAACGTAACCGACGGGCCTCCGTTCCCTTGACGTGCGCAGCCACGCTTGCGGCACGCACCCAACAGAAGGAAACGCTGATGGCTATGACCAGAATTGGGCTTATCGCAGCAGCCGCAATGCTGGCGGCTGGTATGGGAGTCGCCGCGGCCCAGACCTCGTCCACGACCACTCCCGGCGCGACGTCCAACCAAGGCAAATGCTGGGACAGCGCAACCAATCAGGTGCGCGACAAGTCAAGCACCTCAGGCAGCACCGGCAGCACCACCAGCGGCAGCACAGCGATGAGCGGCAGCAGCAGCGCGACCGGCTCTTCCGGGTCGACAGCGCAGACCCGTCCGCCCGGCATGCCTAGCTGCTAAGGCAAAAAGACCGAACATTTCACGCCGAGGCCGGGACGGGCAGCCGTCCCGGCCAACTCGTTTGAAAGCTCGCACCCTCCGCGGCGCGTCGTGCGCCCAGCAGCCTGCCTGCCGCGCACCGCCGCATCTGACGCATTCCCGTCCAATCTGGTAGGATCGACCGCGTCGCCTGGGCGTTGATGCGGGCGGCGGCTGGTCGCCGGGCAGGTGGGCTGGGGGGCGCGATGACGCGCAGGCTTTTCGGGACGGACGGCATCCGCGGCACCGCCAATTCGGAGCCGATGACGCCGGAGACCGCGCTCAAGGTGGCGATGGCGGTCGGCGAGTGCTTCCACAACGGCAGCCACAAGCACCTCGTCGTGATCGGCAAAGACACGCGGCTCTCGGGCTACATGCTCGAACCGGCCCTGACCGCCGGCTTCATCACGATGGGGATGGACGTCGTCTTGGTCGGCCCGCTGCCGACCCCGGCGATCGCGATGCTGACGCGCAGCTTGCGCGCCGATATCGGCGTCGTCATCTCTGCCTCGCACAACCCGTTCGCCGACAACGGCATCAAACTGTTCGGCCCGGACGGCTACAAATTGTCGGACGAGCTGGAGGCGAGGATCGAGCAGGCGCTCGACAACGGGCCGGCGCACCGCGCGGCGCCCAGCGAGCTTGGCCGCGCCAAGCGGCTCGACGACGCCGGCGGCCGCTACATCGAGTTCGTCAAGCAGAGCTTCCCGAAGGGGCTGCGGCTCGACGGCTTGCGCGTCGTCGTCGATTGCGCGCACGGCGCCGCCTACAAGGTCGCGCCGACCGTGTTCTGGGAATTGGGCGCCGAGGTGTTCACGGTCGGCGTCTCGCCCGACGGCCTCAACATCAACCGCGAGTGCGGCGCCCTGGCGCCCGAGCAGATGCGCCGCGAGGTCCTGGCGCGCCGCGCCGATATCGGCATTGCGCTCGACGGCGACGCCGACCGGCTGATTGTCGCCGACGAACGCGGCGTGATCCTCGACGGCGACCAGTTGATGGCGCTGATCGCGACCAGCCTGGCGCGCGGCGAGCGGCTCGCCGGCGGCGCTCTTGTCGCCACGGTGATGTCGAATCTCGGGCTGGAACGCTGCCTGTTGGGGCAGGGGATCGGGCTGCACCGCACCGCCGTCGGCGACCGCTATGTCGTCGAGAAGATGCGCGCCGTCGGCTGCAATCTCGGCGGCGAGCAGTCGGGCCACATCATCCTCAGCGATTACGCGACGACCGGCGACGGGCTGATCGCGGCCTTGCAGGTGCTGGCGGCGATCGTCGAGACCGGCAAGCGCGCCAGCGAAGTCTGCCGCGTCTTCGAGCCGGTGCCGCAGCTCCTGCGCAACGTGCGGTTCGGCGACGGCCGGCCGCTCGAAGCCAACCGCGTGCGCCAGGCCGTCACGGCCGGCGAGGCGCGGCTCGGCGCCGCCGGCCGGCTGGTGATCCGCGAATCCGGCACCGAGCCGGTGATCCGGGTCATGGCGCAGGGCGAGGACGAGGCGCTACTGGCGAGCGTCGTCGGCGACATCTGCGAGGCGGTCGTCGCGGCCGCGCGGGACGGCGAGGGCCTCGAGGCGCCGGCCGGACCGGCGATACGGGCGGCGGAGTGACGGCTAATTCGCCAATCCTCTCGATGGGAGCCTTGCACAAGAATTCGTCATTCCGGGGCGCCGCGGCGAACCCGGAATCCATATTCCAGAGACCGGTGTTCGTGGATTCCGGGTTCGCGTCCTGCGGCCGCGCCCCGGAATGACGAGACTGACGAAGCGGAGGGCGTGTGCGCGGGCGTGTGCTGATTGTCGCGGGGTCGGATTCCGGCGGCGGCGCCGGCATCCAGGCCGATATCAAGAGCGTGACGATGCTCGGCGCCTTCGCCGCCACCGCAATTACCGCGCTGACCGCGCAGAATACGGAAGGCGTGTTCGGCGTCTTGCCGGTGCCGCCCGCTTTCATCCGCCAGCAGCTCGAGGTCGTGCTCGACGATATCCGTGCCGACGTCATCAAGACCGGCATGCTGCACGACGCCGCGGTGATCGAGACGGTTGCCGCGGTGCTCGCCGAGCGGGCGCCGGACGTGCCGCTCGTCGTCGATCCGGTCATGGTCGCCAAGGGCGGTGCGCCGCTGATCGAACCCGGTGCGATCGACGAGCTCAAACGGCTGCTGATCCCGCGCGCCGCAATCGTGACCCCCAACCTGCCGGAAGGCGAGATTCTCGTCGGCCGCCCCATCGCCAGTGTCGCGGATATGCACGACGCGGCCCGCCGCCTGCTGATGCTCGGCTGCCGTGCGGTGCTGCTGAAGGGCGGCCATCTGCCCGGCGAGACGGTCTCGGACGTATTGGCCAGCGAGGCCGGCATCCAGATGTGGCAGAGCCCGCGCATCGACACCCGCCACACCCACGGCACCGGTTGCACTTTGGCCTCGGCGATCGCCGCCGGACTGGCGCAGAACATGGCGCTCGACGCCGCGGTTGCGCGGGCGCGCGATTACGTGCGGCGGGCGATCGAAAGCGCCCCCGGCATCGGCCATGGCCACGGACCGCTCGACCATGCCCATCCGCTGGGCTAAACCCGGTGGGTGTGTGCGCCCAAGCGAGCGCCGGACGCGGAGCAACCGGGATGAACAGATTCGTATGTCTCGCAGCCGCGTTTCTCGGGGCCGTTTCTTGCGCATCGATGCCTGCCGTGGGCTATGCGCAATCCGCCGACAAAGTCCACCGGGTCGGCGTGCTGACGGCGCGCAGCAACCCGGCGCTGATAAATGGCCTTGCCCGAAGCCTGGCGTCGCGCGGCTACACGCTTGGCCAAAATTTGCGCATCGAGGCGGGAGTTGGAGACGGCAAGCCGGAGCATCTTCCCCAGGCTGCGAAAGAGCTGGTCCAGCGCGGGATCGATGTGGTCGTCACCCGCGGCTATCCGGCAGCCGCGGCCGCCAAACAGGTCATAACCGCAGTGCCGATTGTCGTCTCCGCCGCGGGAGACCCGGTGGAGACCGGGCTTGCCGTCAGTCTCAGCCGGCCTGGCGGCAATCTCACCGGCATTTCCGACATGGCCGCCGAGCTTTCGGTAAAGCGCCTCGATCTGCTCAAGTCGGCGGTTCCCGGCATCAAGCGGGTGGCGATGCTGTGGAATGCCGACGATCTCGGCATGACGACACGCTACAAGGCCGCCGAGGCGGCGGCCAAGGCGATCGGGATTGCCGTTCAGCCGCTTGGCGTGCGCGAGCCCGATGATTTCGAGCAGGCATTCGCGGCGATGGAGCGCGAGAAGCCCGATGGCATCCTGATGGTGACCGACGCATTGACCATCCTCAACCGCAAGCGGGTTTTCGAGTTCGCCGCGACGCATCGCATTCCGGCGATCTACGAATTCGACTTCCTGGCCCGCGACGGCGGGCTGATGTCGTATGGACCGGACGAAGCAGAGAACAGTGCGCGCGTTGCCGAACTGGTCGATCGCATTCTGAAGGGCGCCAAGCCGGGCGATCTGCCGTTCGAGCAGCCGACGCAGTTCAAATTCGTCGTCAACCTCAAGACCGCAAAGGCGCTGGCTCTCGAATTGCCGACGGCGCTGCTGGCGCGCGCCGACGAGACGATCGAGTAGGACGCCGATGCGCATCCCGCTCTACCAGATCGACGCGTTTGTCACCGAACAGCCGTTCAGCGGCAATCCGGCGGCGGTGTGCCCGCTCGACTCGTGGTTGCCGACCGATCTGATGCAGGCGATCGCGGCCGAGAACAATCTGTCGGAAACCGCCTTCTTCGTCGCCGAGGGGGAGGGCTATCGGCTGCGCTGGTTCACGCCGGCGACCGAGGTCGATCTGTGCGGCCACGCGACCTTGGCCTCCGCCTACGTCGTGTTCGATCGGCTCTCGCCCGCGCGGCGCAGCGTCACGTTTACGACCGAAAAGGCCGGCCCGCTGACGGTGACCCGCGACGGCGACCTGCTGGCGCTCGATTTTCCGGCGCGTCCGCCCGAAGCTTGCGCGACGACGGATGCGGTGACGGACGCACTCGGCCGCCGACCCGCTGCTCTGCTTGCCGCGCGCGATTATCTCGCGGTTTACGACAGCGCCGACGAGATCGCGGCGCTGAAGCCGAACGTCGCTGCAGTCGCCGCGCTCGACCGGTTCGCCGTGATCGTCACCGCGCCGGGCCGGGGCGAGGTCGATTTCGTCTCGCGCTTTTTTGCGCCGGCGCGCGGCGTCGACGAGGACCCGGTGACCGGATCGGCGCATTGCACGCTGATCCCCTACTGGGCGGAGCGGCTCGGCAAGACCCGCCTGATGGCGCGGCAGTTGTCGCGCCGCGGCGGCGCGCTCGCCTGCGCGCTGGTCGGCTCCCCCGGGGGC
>DATEKP010000119.1:0-13941 GCA_035277405.1 Allostellaceae bacterium
TTCTCGATCGCGTAGGGCGCGAACGCGCAGAGGCATGCGTTCATGACCGGCGATCCCGGAAAGGCACCGGCCTGGAACTTGAAGACGCCCTCGGCGGCGGTGATCTTGCCGTCCTTGGTGACCCCCATCTTGACCCACATCGATGCGCCCGAGGTCGGCCCGGTGGCCTTGAACACCTCGTCGCGGTTCATCGTCATCTTGACCGGGCGGCCGGATTTCTGTGACAGCAGCGCCGCGACCGGCTCCAGATAGACGACGGTTTTGCCGCCGAACCCGCCGCCGATCTCGGCCGGGGCGCAGCGCACGTCGCCGACCGGCTTGTTGAGCAGCTTGGCGGTCAGCGCGCGCACGACGAAATGACCCTGGCTCGACGACCACACCTCGGTCTGGCCGTCGGGATCGACGCGCACGCAGCAGGCGTGCGGCTCGATGTAGCCCTGGTGCACCGCGGCGGTCTTGAATTCCTTCTCGACGACGACATCGGCCTCGGCGAAGCCCGCATCGAGATCGCCGATCTTGAACTCGAGCTTTTTCGAGATATTGGACGGCTTGGTCGGCGCCGGCTCGACGCCGCGCGTGATCATGTCCTCGAACAACAGCGGCGCATCGGGCTTCATCGCGTCATCGACATCGATGGCGTGCGGCAATACCTCGTAATCGACCTGGATCAGCGCCAGCGCCTCGTCGGCTGTCGCCGCGTCGATCGCCGCCACGGCGGCGACCGCGTGCCCCTCGTAGAGAGCCTTCTCGCGCGCCATGACGTTGCGCGTGACGTGCCAGAAATTGACCGCGACGCGCTCCGGCCCGACATATTCGAATTTCTGCTCGGGGAAATCCTTCGCGGTGATGACCGCCTTGACGCCGGGCAATGCCGCCGCCTTGGTCGTGTCGATCGAGCGGATGCGGGCATGGGCGTGCGGCGAGCGCAGGATCTTGCCGATCAGCGACCCCGCCATCGTGTAATCGGCGGCGTACATCGCCCGGCCGGTGACCTTCGGCACCCCGTCCGGACGGATCGGCCGCGTGCCCACCCATTTGAAACGCCCGACGACATCGTTCACGGCTCATCTCCTCATCGATGCGGATCGCTGGCTGCCCCTAAACTCGCGCGCCGCGGGCGCAAAAACAAGCCCCTATGCGCCTCCGCCGGGGGTTATGCGCGCCTCGCTGTTTCGATCGTTGCGGCGCGCGAACAGCGTTCACGCTGACGGCAGAATTGTGGCATGATGAATCCGCCAGGGTGCGAAATCGGGACACTACCGTTGGACAAGGACAGGAATTTCCGGCAACGCCGCCGCCGCAGCTTTGACGAGCAGGAATTCGAGCCGCCGCCGCGCGATTTCGGCTCGGCGCCGCGTTTCCGAACGCCGCGCTTCGAAGAACCGTCGGGGCCGCCGGTCTCTGCCGTCGTCAAGTGGTTCAAATCGGAAAAGGGGTTCGGCTTTGTCGAGCTGGCCGACGGCTCGGGCGACGCCTTTCTGCACGCGACGGTGTTGGGACGCGGCGGCTTCACCGAGGTGCAGCCGGGCGACACGCTCGAAGTGCGCGTCGCGCAGGGCCAGCGCGGCCCGCAGGTCACCGAAGTCTTGAGCGTCGATACCAGCACCGGCGGGATCGCGCGGCCGCCGCGCGCCGGCGGCTTCCGTCCGGGCGCGGGCGGCGAGCGGCCGCCTTTGGGACCGACCGTGCAGGAGACCGGCACCGTCAAGTGGTACAACGCCACCAAGGGGTTCGGCTTCATCGTGCGGGACGGCGGCGGCAAGGACGTGTTCGTGCACGCCTCGGCGCTGCAGCGCGCCGGGCTCAGCAACCTCAACGAAGGCCAGCGCGTCGTCGTCGATATCGCCGAGGGCCGCAAGGGGCCGGAAGCGGCCGAAGTCCGCCTCGCCTGACGCGATGAGTTCACCCCGTGGCCGGACTTGACCCGGCCACCCACGTCTTCTCGTCCCAGCCCGGCGGGTAAGACGTGGACGGCCGGGTCAAGCCCAGCCGAGGGGCGGTGATATCAGCGTATCGGCGCGGTGCCGCAGCGGTTGGCGAGCCGGCCGCCATCGGCGATGGCGATGATCACGGCGATCTCCTCCGGCCGCGGCGCGTCGGCGATTGATATCGTGATCGTGTCGAAATGCGCGAACGACCATGCATCGTCCTTGTGGCCGAGCGGCACATCGAGCGGCGTGCCGGGCGCCGCCACCTTGACATTGGAACCGATCACCGCCTGCCCGCCGCCCAATGCGGCGCGCATTGGCCGACCGAGCATCGGATGAACGCAGGCGCCGCCATGCTCCATCTCGCCGGCGACGCCGACGATGGCGCCCTTGCCGTAGCTGACGGCCGGGCCGTCGAGCAGCTCGACGAGCTGCGGCATCAGCCGCTCGCCGAGCGCCGCCCCGGCCTCGAACAACGGGCGCAAATCCTCGGCCCAGCGTCCGGCGAACGGGTTGCGGATCACACCGATGCCGACCGCCCGCACAATGGGCTGCGGCACCGCATGCCCCAGTTCCGAGAACACGACCTCACGTAACGTGACGATCTTGCGGATGTCGGTCATTGCTTCCTCCTGAGAATTCACAACGAGGCGGTGAGACAGCGAGGTCGAGATTGGTTCGTCGCTGCGCTCCTCGCAATGACGGTTCCCCTCAGGTCATTGCGAGCGCAGCGAAGCAATCTCGATTGTTTTGTGACCTCTCACTGTCTCGCTGTCTCATTGTGAACTGATCTTCAGCGGCGCGGCACCGGCGAACCGCGCGCGCGGGCCGAGGGCCTCCTCGATGCGCAAGGCCTCGTTCCATTTCGCCATGCGCTCGGAGCGGGCGAACGAACCGACCTTCAATTGTCCGGCGCCCCAGCCGACCGCGAGGTGCACGATCGTGACGTCTTCCGTTTCGCCCGAGCGGGCCGAGACGATGGCGCCCCAGCCGGCGGCGCGCGCCGCGTCGAGCGCAGCCTTGGCCTCTGTCACCGTGCCGGCCTGGTTGGGCTTGATCAGCACCGCATTGCAGGCGCCGATTTGCGCCGCCTGCCGCACCCGCTCCGCATCGGTCACCAGGTAATCGTCGCCGACGATCTGCACGCGATGCCCGGCGGCGGCGGTGAACCTGCGCAGCCCTGCTTCGTCGTCCTCGGCGAGCGGGTCCTCGATCGATAGGATCGGGTAGCGATCGAGCCAGCCGAGCAGCATCTCGGCCATGCCATCTGAATCGAGCGTGCGGCCGTCGCGCGCGAGGCGGTAGAGGCCGTCGCGGCGAAATTCCGAGGCCGCGATGTCGAGCGACAGCGCGATCTCCCGCCCCGGCGTGAAGCCGGCCCGCTCGATCGCCCGCAGCAATGCGTCAAGCGCCGCCTCGTTGGTATCGAAAGCGGGCCAGTAGCCGCCCTCGTCGGCGACCCCTTGCAGCAGGCCCCGCTCCGCCAGCATCTCGCCGGCCGCGCGGTAGATTTCGGCGATCCAATCGAGCGCCTCGGCGAACGAGGCGGCCCCCGGCGCGACGACCATGAAATCCTGGACATCGACCCGCCGCGCAGCGTGCGCGCCGCCGCCGAAAATCTGGATTTCCGGCAATGGCAGTATGGCTTCGCTGCCCTCTCCGAGCAGATGCGCGTACAGCGGCCTGCCGGACGCTGCCGCAGCGGCGTGCAGCGTTGCCATCGACACTGCGACCAGCGCGTTGCCGCCGAGCCGGCGCTTCTGCGGCGTCCCGTCGAGCGCGATCAGCATGCGGTCGATCGCCGCCTGGTCGACCGCGTCCTGTTCCCGCAGCGCCGCAGCGATCTCGCCGTCGATCGCGGCGACCGCGTCTTTGACATCGCGCCCGCCGAGCCGGGTGCCGCCGTCGCGCAATTCGATCGCCTCGCCCGAGCCGGTCGAGGCGCCGGCCGGCGCGATCGCCCGGCCAAAGCAGCCGCCGGCCAGATGCACCTCCGCCTCGACGGTCGGCCGGCCGCGCGAGTCCCAGACCCGGCGGCCATGCACGCCGACGATCGTCGTGTCGCTCATTGCTCGACCTCCGCCGCCCAGATTGCGCGGATCGCGGCGAGGTGCGCCGGCGGATCGAGCAGCAATTGCCGCGTGACGCGACGCACCTGCGCCTTATCGCCTTCGTCGGTCACGTATTCGACCGGCGATTTCCCATCGATGCGGGCGAGCAACAGCCCCGGCAACAGCCACGCCGCCCGCGTCGCGATCTCGCTGCGCGGCTCCCAATCGACGCCATTGAGATAGCTCGCGGCCAGGCGGTCGAAGCTGGCGAGGAAGCGCCGCGCCGCCGGCCGGTTCCACAGGCATTTCAACAGCAGATGGTTGAGCACGAAGGCGACGTCGAACGCGGGATCGCCGTACCACGCGCATTCGGCGTCGAGGAACACCGGGCCTCGCGGCCCGATCAGGATGTTCTTCGGGCTGACATCGCCGTGCACCAGCGCGCGCCGCACCGCGGCGGTGGCATCGGACAGCGCGACGAGCGGTGGGGCGACATCGGGATGAACGCGCGCGGTGGCGAGAAGATACGGTTCGAGCCGCAAGGCGTGGAAACTGGCGTCGGTCGCGAAGCGGCGGGCGATGTCCGGGTCTCCGGCGGTTACGGCGTGGATACGGGCGAGGCGCGCACCGATTTCGGCCGCGACGGCCGGGTCGGCGTAGCCGTGGCGCAGCTGCTCCTTCCACACCGGATGGCTCGCCGGGTCGAGATACTCCATCACAAACAGCCCGGCCGCCTGGTCCTGCCCGAGGAGGCGCGGCACGGCCTCGGGGCAGATGTGTCCGGCGGTCTCGAACCAGGCGTATTCGTAGCGGTTGCGCGCGATGGGCGCCTCCCATCGCTGCGCCACCTTGAGGCGCGGCAGGGCGCGCTTGACGCACCAGCGGCGCCCCGGCAATTCGGCCAGCCAGATTTCCGACGAGACGCCGCCGGCGAGCGCCCGGCAGCGCGGCGCCTCGGCCGCGTCGATCAGCCCGATCCGCCGCAGCGCCGCGGCGATGGTTCGCGCATCGAGCGTCTCGGCTTGCCCGGAGGCTTCGGTCATGATGGCCGTTTTGGACATGACGGCGGCGGTTGGCGCAAGGAATAACCACAAGGAATAACATGAGGGCGATCTTCCATTACGATTGCGGGCCGCGTCTGGTGGCGCGCCTGGCCGAGCTGGCGCGCGAGGGCTTTGCGATCGCCCCCTGCCCGGAGGCCGACGACGCGCGCCTCGCGGCGCTGCTGCCGGCGGCCGAGGTTCTGCTGCACGTGCTGAAGCCGGCGACCGCCGCCGTGATCGCGCAGGCGCCGCGGCTCAGGCTGATCCAGAAGATCGGGGTTGGGGTCAACACGATCGACCTCGATGCCGCGCGAGCGCGCGCCATCGCGGTGTGCAACATGCCCGGCACCAATACCCAGGCGGTCGCCGAGGCGGCACTGCTGTTGATATTGGCGGCGTTGCGCAATCTCGCCGGCCTCGACCGCGCCTGCAGGGCGGGGCAGGGCTGGGTTGTGGGGCCGTCCCTGCAGGAGCGCGTCGGCGAATTGCGCGGGCGCACGGTCGGCCTGGTCGGCGCCGGCATGGTGCCGCGGGCGCTGGCGCCGATGCTGCGGGCGCTTGGCGGGACGGTCGTCTACTCGTCGCGCGGCGCGCATCCCGAACTCGGCATCCCGCGCCGCGAATTGCCGGCGCTGCTGGCCGAAGCCGATATCGTCTCGCTGCATTTGCCCTTGGTGCCCGAGACCGAGCGGCTGATCGACGGCGCCGCCATCGCCCGGATGAAGCCGGGCGCGATCCTCGTCAATACGGCGCGCGGCGGGCTTGTCGACGAGGCGGCGCTGGTCGCCGCATTGCAAGGCGGTCATTTGCGCGCCGCCGGTCTCGACGTGTTTGCCGATGAGCCGCTGGCGTCCGACAACCCGCTCCTCGAGCTCGACAACGTCGTCTTGACGCCGCATGTCGCCTGGCTGACGCCGGAAACGCTTGACCGCAGCCTCGCTGTCGCCGTCGAAAACATGCGCCGCCTGCGCGACGGCCGCGATCTGCTGCATCGCGTGGTCTAACCGGAGCATTGAATTGAGCATCAAATGATGCGATATTTAATGCTGGAGGAGCCACGGATATGCGCACGACCGTCACCCTCGACGATGACTTGCTGGCCGATGCACGGTTTTATACCGGGATAAAGGAAACGTCCGCGCTGATCCGCGAAGCGCTCACCGCTTTGGTCCAGCGTGAGGCGGCGCGTCGGTTGGCACGGCTCGGCGGGACCATGCCCGATGCCAAGGCGGCCCCGCGACGGCGCTCGAAACTCCGGTGATTCTCGTCGACAGTTCCGTATGGATCAACCATCTACGATCCGAAGACGAGTGCGTGGTCGAATTGCTTGCGGCGGGCGAGGTGCTCGGGCACCCTTTCGTCCTCGGCGAAGTGGCGCTGGGGTATCTGCCGCAACGCGCTCTCTTTCTCCGCGCGTTGGCGAGGCTCCCCCAGACTGTGGTTGCCTCCGATCGGGAGGTGCTCGACCTGGTCGAGCGGCAGCCTCTGTACGGGCGTGGCATCGGGTATATTGACGCCCATCTGTTGGCGGCCGTGTGGCTGACGCCGGACGCCAAATTATGGACCGCCGAGCGTCGGCTGCGGGCGGTCGCGGCGGAACTCGGGCTCGCGGCCATGCTGCCGCACTGAGCCGGGAAAAGCGACATGTCGGGACCGACTGCCCTCAATTCGGCGGCGCGCGCGGCGATGGAACGGCTCAATGCCGAGGCGGCGGGGCTCAATATTTGGCTGCGCACCCAGGCTAACGCGCCGGCGCAGCCTCCATGGTTCCATGACAGCGGGCTGCAACCGGACGCACGCGTCGCCGAAGGCCGGGTCGGCGCCAACCAGATGAAGGCGGCGCCGTATCGCTGGCGTTGGTGCGAGATCGGCCCCTATCTCGACCGCATCGCCGACATCGCCCGCGCGGCCGCCCGGACACAAGATATGTCGCCGATCGAGTTCGCCGAGCGGCAGCAGTTTCTTCTGGTCAACCCCGGGCTCGGTGGGCGCTTGCAGGTGGCCAGCACGATCCGTTGCGCGGTGTCGATCTACAACCCCGGCGACATCGCGCCGGTGCACCTGCATTCGCCGAACGCCAGCCGCACGATCCTGTCGGACAATGGCGGCTACACGACGATCGAGGGCGAGCGCTGCCGGGCGGCGCGCGGGGATCTGATCCTGACCCCGAACGGTACCTGGCACGACCACGGCAACGATGGCGCGACGCCGGTCGTGTGGGCCGACATCCTCGATTTCCCGCTGATGGAATTCCTCGATTGCAGCTGGGTCGACGAGGCGTTCCCCGGCGAGCGCGACGGCAACGCGCGGGCGCAGAAGCCGACGCACGACGACGGTTATTCGGCGCGGCTCTATGGCAGGGGCGGTCTCGTGCCGGGTTTTGTCGCGCACACGCGCGGCATCGGCCAGGATACCTCACCGGTGTTTCATTACCGGGGCGCCGAGATTCGCGCCGCGCTCGACGGGCTGCGCGGCGAGGCCGGCGACCCATACGAGGCGGTCAGTCTGCGTTGCGTCAACCCGGCGACCGGGCAATCGGTGTTCCCGACCCTCGATTATTCGGCGCAACTCTTGCGCCCGGGCGAGGCGACGCATTGGAAGCGCGAAACCGCCAATGCTTTCTACATCGCCCTGGAAGGGCAGGGGACGACCGAGATCGCCGGCCAATCCTGCGACTGGCAGCGCAACGACCTGTTCGTCGTGCCGAATTTCCTGTGGCGCCGGCACATCAACAAAGGCCCCGGCGACGCCGTCCTCTACCTTTGCACCGACCGGCCGCTGTTCGAGAAGATCGGCCAGTACCGCGCCCAAGGCCGCGCCGCGAACGGCGAGGTCGTCCAGCTCGCGGCGTAAACGCGCCGCGGCACGCCAAGCGCGCCGTGTTGTCATTGCGGGCAAAGCGAAGCAATCTCCCGAGACACGAACCGGCGCAGCGGGAGGGGCGATGGATCTGAACGCGCTTCGCGAAGCGGCGATCGAGGCGACGGCACGGGCGCTCTACGACAAGCACGGCATCGTGCCGAGCGAAGACAGCGACGAGTGGGAGGACGAATACCGCCGGCAGTTCGCCGCGCTGAAGCAGCGCTACGGCGCCGACGCCATCGCCCCGTCGCGGCCCGCTACGCCTTCGCCCGCCGAGCGGCGCTGGCCGGAACTGCGGGGGACGCCCGAGGAGCAGCGCTGGGCCGCCTCGATCCGCGACGAGCGAATGCGGGAGATCGCGAGCGAGGCGGTACGCGCCTTCCTGGTGCAGAACTGGCCGCGCGCCAAGCAATGGATCGATACCCGCGACGTGCCGACGGCGATATTGCTGCGGCGCCTCAAACAGCAATACGACGAGTGGCGCGCGAAGCTGGCGGGAGCGGCGGCGGCCCGCAAGGCGGCGGCGCAGCAGAAGGCGGCCGAGGCCACGGCCCATCGCGAGCGCCTGCAGCAGGCCGGCATCACCCCGGAAGGCCTTGTCGAGCTCGTCGATGCCAGCGAGCGTTTCGACGACCCGGTGACGATCGCCGCGAAGCTCGCCGACATCGCAGTCGAAGGACGGCATCTGCGGGTATTCGAGACGAGCGATCCCAACCTGCTGCTCGTCAAGGAGAAGAAAGGCCCGCTGCAATTGCCCGACTACGCGATCGAGCGCGACGAAGGCCTCGTCGCGGACCTGAAGCTTTTCGCGCAGGCGCCGTAGTCTTCCGCGTCTGAGCTTGCGCCGCTTCCAAGGCTGCGTTCATTGCGAGGAGCCGCAGGCGACGAAGCAATCTCGACCGCAGCAGACTGACGGCCTGAGATTGCTTCGCGCCGCTCGCAATGACCTCATTGTGTCGCGTCCGGCCGCGCTACAGCTCGGCCCGCAGCCGGTTATCGGAAGCGCGGCGGGCCGCGGCGCGCTCGATCTCGGCCCTGGCGCGCGGGTACTTCGCGAGAAAGCGGCGAAAATCGGCGGCGCTCAATTCGAGGGCGCGGCCATAGCCCAATGAGACCACGTCGGCCTGGCGCGGGCGGCGGCCGAGCAGCGCCATCTCGCCGACGAACTCGCCGCTGCCGAGCCGCACCCGCCGGTCCCGCAAGATCACCTCGACCGCCCCCGACGAGATGAAAAACATCGCGCGCCCGCGGTCGCCTTTGCGGATGATCGTTTCGTTCGGCACCAGGAGGCGCGGCCGAAACAGCCGGGCCAGTTCCTTGCGGGCACCGGCGTCGAGGCCGGCGAACATGTCGAAGGCGCCGATCAGCTCCTCCGTCTGCAGCCCGAGATCGAGCGGCGGCAGGTCGTCGGGCGTGTCGTGCTCGCGTTCGAGGTTGCGCAGCAATTCGCCGCCGATCGCCCCGTTCTCGAACAGGTCGCGATAAAGCGAGACGAGCAGCTGGTTTCCCGATTGCTGCAGAAAGCGCCGCTCCAATGCCTCGGCGTGGTCGGGATATTGCAGCCGCAACGCGTCATGGGCGCGCGCGGTGACCTCCGAGCGGCGGACAATCGCCTCCTCCAGACGCGCTGCAACCGGCGCGGCGAGCAGTACCGGCAGACGCTGCTGCGCGAATCGGGCGAGGGCTTCCAGGACGAGGCGCCGCACCAGCAGAGTCTCGAACCGGATCGACACCTCGCGCTGCAACGGCAGGTCGATGCGCAAGGCGCGGTGCAGGAAATGGGCAAGGCGGAAGGACCGGGGAAAATGCAGCAATTCGCGTGCGGCGCGCTCGTAACCCGCCAGCCCGTCGGCGCGCGCCGCATCGAAGATGGCGTTGGTATTGTGCAGCAGGCGTTCGATCGCAGCGCCGGAAACGGTGTTCTGCTCGTGGTGATCGAGGATGATGCGCCGTTCGCGGTTGGCGAGCGACAACAGCGCGACCCTGATCTGGTCCGGCTCGGCTATGGCGCCGTCGAGCGTCGGCTCCTCCGACAACGCCGCGATGCGCTGCTGGTAGAGGTCGCCGATGGCGCGGGCCGCACTCGGCGCGATGTGGTAGTCGCGCGCGGTCTTGCGCACCAGGTCGCGGCTCTCCGCGAGCGACAGCGCCAGCACCTTGCTGCGCACCGCGAGATCGACTGGGGACAGCCGGTCGAGCTTCAGGACGCCGATCACCGGGCGCAAAGTCAGGCCGTTGACCAGCAGCGTGAACAGCACGAACCCGGTCGCCAGCACCGCGATCAGGTTCTGCGCCGCCGGATCGATGCGGGCGTTCTCGGTGACGGCGAGCGCCAATGCCAGCGTGATCGCGCCGCGCAGCCCGCCCCACGCGATCGCCAGCTTGTAGGCGTTGCTGACCATCTGGCTGAGGCGCAGCGCGCTCAATACCGGCAAAACCCCGAACAGCACGGCGCCGCGCGACACCAGCGCCGCGGCGACGACGATCAACAGCAGCCAGCCGTCCTGCGGCCGAAACGCGCCGAGCAGCCGCGGCACCAGCATGCAGGCGATGACGAAAATCAACGAACTCGCCCAGAACCCGGTCTGGTCCCACACCCGCTCGAGATAGCGCCAGTTGCCCGGCGTCATCCGCACCCGGGCGACGGCGCCCGCGGTCAACCCGGCGGCCGCGACCGCCACGACCCCCGAGACATCGAAGAATTCCTCGCCCGACAGGTAGACCAGATAGGGCAGCGCGACCGACAGCGTCACCTCGGCCATGCGCGAGCCGCCGAGCCATGGCAGCGCGGCGCCGTAGGCGCGCCCGGCGACGGCGCCGAGCAGCATGCCGCCGATGAACACCGCGAGGAAACGGCCGGCCGCCGCGGCGGCACCGGCGCCGTGTCCGGTGGCCAGCATCTCGATCAGCATGCCGAACAACACGATCGCCGCCGCGTCGTTGAGCAGGCTCTCGCCTTCGAGCAGCCGGGTCAGGCGCGGCGGCGCGCCGACCTCGCGAAAGATCGCGATGACGGCGGCGGGGTCGGTGGTCGCGACGATGGCGCCGAGCAGCAATCCCACGGTCAGCGGCACGCCCGCCAATGACAGCCCGAACCCGATCGCCGCCGCCGCGGCGAACACGGCAAGGATGGCCAATGTCAGAATCGGTGCCGCGTCGCGGGCGATCTCGCGCAAGTCGATCGTCAGCGCCGCGTGAAACAACAGGATCGGCAGAAAGACATCGAGAAAGATCGAGGCGGTGATCGGCAGGTTGACGATCGGCGCCACGATGTCGTTGAACCGGTTGGTCAGCGGCGTATAGAGCAGGAAGGACGACAACCCGGCGACGACGACGCTGAAGGCGGCGAGCAGGATCGTGTACGGCAGCTGCAGCCGGCGCGCGAACGGCTGCACGAAGGCGATCAGCACGAGAAAGCCGGCGATGACGAAGGTGATGTTGGCGACGCTGTCCAAATCGCGCATCCCGGCGGCGGCCCGATCCGGCGATCATAGGCCATTCGCCGCCGCCCGGCACAGCCGCCGACCCGGCTTTCTCAGGTAAACTTACGGATACGCTGCCAGCTAACGGCAGCAGGAGCAGCTGCACCAGCGGTGGTGAACCACATGATGGTAGCGGTGCCGCACCACGACGCGGCGATAGCCGTAACCATAGGCGACCGGCGGCGGCGGTGGCGGCGGGATGAAGGCGACCCGCGGCGGGTAGTAGACCGGGTAGATCGGCGGCGGTGCGTAGAACACCGGGTAGCCGAACCCGAAACCGAAACCGAAGCGGTGAAAGCCGTGGAAACGATGCGCCGCGGCCGGTGTCGCCGCGGCAGCCGTTACCACGATCGCGCCGGCGAGCGCCGCGCCGCCGACCAGCCGTCCGATCGATTTTTTCATGTCATCTCCCCTGAGCAGCGTTCTCCCCGAAAGCGAACAACGCCGCAGGCCGGCAAGCGTTCCGCGCGTCTTTTTTCCGGTCAGGCCGCCATACCGCAAGCGCATGTCAGCCAGACCTGCCGGCGCGCGCGGCGCGGCAGCGTTGCCGCCCGCGGTTTTGCCGGGTTATCCTGAACGCCGTTCGGACCGGCCGGGAAGGAGAGGACGGGATGCCCAGCGACGCGCAGGCGGCGATCAGCAATTCGCCAAAGCCCGAGGCGCTCTACGCGAAACTCGAGGATCGCATCCTGGCGCGCGACCAGAAGGGCGCTTCCGACGTCTATTACGACCTGGTGCGCGAACGCCGGCCGACGGCCGAAATCGTCGCCGAGGCGGTGCGCATCCACGCGCCCTACACGCACGTGCCCTATCACGAGCGGATCGACGACGGCTACGTCAACTTCGTCAACAACGACCATTGCCTCCTATCGGCCCGCGCCGCGACGCAGCTGACGAAGATGGTGCCCGAGGATTGCGCGGCGCTGCCATTGGCGCAGACGATCTGGTACATCCCCACGGGGCTCGACATCTGGAATCAGAAAATCCTGAAGGCTCCCGGCCACTACGCCCGCGCCCCCGGCTGGACGCCGCCGCCCGGTCCGCCGCCGATGCCGGAGATCGTCTGGCCCGACCAAGAGCCCGAGCATCTCGACGGACCATTGCAGGAGCGGCTCGACCACTGGACGACGCTGGTCCATCGCGGCAACGTGCTGGAGGCCTACCGCGTCTTTCTCGGGCTGATGGAAAACCCGGACGAGCGCCCGACGGTGCTGGCGCAGCTCGTCCATGCCGGGCTGATGGACGTGCAGGACCGCGCCCTCTACAACCGCTCCTACACGACCGGACACAAGGCGTTCCGCGCCCGCGCCACGGTCGATCTCGGCAATTTCCTCGGCTGGGCCAACGCCCACAACGTCGTCTACGCCGGCGCGCTCGATATCGCGGTCGGGCCGCGCTGGTATTCGACCTACGAGATGGCGTGCAACGTCGTCAAAATCTTTCTCGAAAAACAGACCGTCTCGGCAATACCCTACGGCGGCGCTTCGCCCGAGGAGCAGGCGATCCTCGCCAATAACAAGAACCCGCTGTCGCGCGAGGAATCGGAAGCGCTCGAACGCGCGATCATCCGCGAGCCGGAGCCCGGTTTCCTCGAACTCTTGTCGAAGTATCTCGAAGCCGGCAAAAGCCCGCGCCGCATCCTCGACACGTTGCAGACCGCCTCGGCCCAGGTCATTCTGGAGACGCAGGGGGTCAACAATTTCTCGTTGCCGCAGCACTGCTTCGAATACCTGAACGTGCTCGGCTGGTTCTACGACAATTTTCAGCACAAGCAGCAGTTGAAGCTGCTGTATCTCGCGGCCTCATACCTGAACCGCGCCGCCTGGCATCAGAAGGGGATCGGCGATGCCGAACCGGTCTCGGTTCGCGCCGCGGCCGGCGCCGACAAGCTCTCGCCCGAGCAGATCCTCGACCGTATCGACGCGGCGGTGCTGGCGCTGAACGGCCCGGACAGCGCCGCCTGGACGCAGGCCTATATCGATACGGGTGCCGACAAAAAGCCGCTGGTGCAGCGCCTCGCTCTGCTCGCCTGCCGCATGGGCAACGACCCGCACAACCAGGAGATCGGGCAGGTCACGCTCGAAGACTGGGGCAAAAACCAAAGCCCCGCGCGCGACCGGCTGCTGTTGGCGTCGGCCCACCACACCGCGACCCACCGCAAATACGGCAACCCGCTCGACTGCGCCACCCGCTTCGGCGAGGCGCTGGGCATCACAAGGCTGCAATAACGCCGCGATCGCCCCTCACCCTGTCCCTCTCCCCGTTAACGGGGAGAGGGAACACAGCTCCACCGCCGCGGCCGCCTTCCCCCTCTCCCCGCGTGCGGGGAGAGGGTTGGGGTGAGGGGCCTTACGCCATCAGCGCTTCGAGCGTCGCCAGCGAGTCGGCCTCGCGGTAGGGTTTGTCCCAGCGGATGCGGTGGACGCGCGGGAAACGCATCGCGACGCCCGAGCGGTGGCGCTTCGACCGGTGCACGCTGTCGAAGGCGATTTCGAGGACAAGGCCGGGCCTCACCTCGCGGACCGGCCCGTAGCGGGCGGTCGTGTTGTCGCGCACCCATTTGTCGAGGCGGCGC
>DATEKP010000120.1:0-8671 GCA_035277405.1 Allostellaceae bacterium
TGGCTCGGGGCCGACGTGATCAAGATCGAGAACCCGAACGGCGGCGACCGCGCGCGGCATCTGTGGAACATGGACAACCCCGATCTCGACAGCTTTTTCTTCCTGCTGCTCAACTCGAACAAGCGCTCGACCGTCATCGACCTGAAGGCCGAGGCCGGCAAGGAGATCGCACGCCGGCTGATCGAACAGGCTGATGTCGTCGCCGAAAACCTCGGCCCGGGCGTCATGCAGCGCCTCGGCCTCGGCTACGACGCCGTCAAGGAACTCAACCCGCGCATCGTCTATGCCTCGGTGAAGGGCTTTGGCTCCTATGGCCCTTACAGCGACTACAAATGCTTCGAGCCGGTGGCGCAGGCGACGTCGGGGGCGATGAGCGTCACTGGCGAAGCCGATGGGCCGCCGCTCGTCAACGGCGCCAATATCGGCGACAGCGGCACCGGCATGCATCTGGCGATGGCGATCCTCGCCGCCCTGGTGCAGCGCGGCCGCACCGGCAAGGGCCAGCTTGTCGAGGTGGCGATGCAGGAGGCTGTCCTCAACCTGACGCGCGTCAAGTTCACCGGCACGCTGGCGGGCGGCACGCCGTTGCGGCGCAGCGGCAACCGCTCGGCGACCGGCGGCTACTCCGATCTGCTGCGCTGCGCCGGCGCCAGTGGAAGTGATGGCGGCGTCGACGACTACGTCTACATCACCGTGCCGCCCGATAACCAGGAGATGTTCCGCATCGCGATGGACGTGATCGGCCGGCCCGAGCTGAAGGACGACGAGCGCTTTTCGACGGCGGCGGCGCGCGCCAGGAATGGCGCCGCGCTGACGGAAGTCCTCGAAGCCTGGACCCGGCCGCGCGACAAGCGCGAGGTCATGCGGGCGTTCGCGAGCCGCGGCATCGTCTGCGGCGCGGTGCTCGACACCGCCGAGGTGCTGGCCGACCCGCATTTGCGCGAGCGCGGCACGATCGTCGATCTCGACCACCCGACGCGCGGCCGGTTCGCGACCATTATCAGCCCGCTGCGCCTGTCAGACTCGCCGGTCGAGCCGCGCCGCGCGCCGCTCTTCGGCGAGCACACCGAGGAGGTGCTGCGCGCGCTCGCCGGCTACAGCGATGGCGAGATCGCGGCGCTGCGCGAGAAGGGGGTGATCGCGCAGGCCTGATCGGGCCGGCGGCGGGCATTGCCCTCGGCCGCCGTGGCGGGTCAGAACACGGTGAAGTTGCTGCTGGTGAGCGCGAGGCCCGTGGCGAGAGTGGCGAAGCGGGTGGCGGCGGCGCCGCCCTGGCCGTCCGGATCATAGCTCAACCCGCCGGTGCTGCTGTTGTAGATGATCCGGGTGTCGGCGTTGGGGCTGCCGCTCGCGGTGTTGAAGAACTGCGCCGGGTCGAGCACCCCGAGACCGCCGCCGACCGCGCTGGCGTTGGCGAATATCGTATGGCTCAGCAGCACCTTGTCGTCGAGCGTGCTGAAATTGACGATGTTATCGACGTTTGTGGCGGCATTGAGCGCGGTATCGAAGCGGAACGAGTCGTGCCCGGCGCCGCCGGTCAGCGTGTCGTTGCCGGCATGGCCGTCGAGGATGTCGTTGCCGGCGCCGCCGGCGATCGTAGCGGCCGATCGTGACGCTGCCGCCCGCGTCCAGGAAGATGCCGCTGTTGTTGCCGGGATTGTCGCCGGCAATGACGCCGAAATCGACAATGGTCGCCGCGGCGTCCGCGAAAACGCCGGAAGCGCCGGACACTGTCGCGTCGATGGCGTCGCTCGCGCCGTTGACGATCCGGCCGCCGGCGTGCAGGACAACCGCGTCGCCGTTGGACCCCGCGATCGTGCCCAGGTTGGTGACGGTTCCCGCGCCACCAAAATAAATGCCGGCGATGCCGGCGATCAGACCCCCGGCATTGTTGCTGACGCCGCCGCCCGCCTTCAGCAAGACCCCCACGTTTCCCGCGCCGGCGATCGTCGCGAAATTGCTGACGGTGCCGGCCGCCCCGCCGATGTAAATGCCGTCGCCGCCACCGGACACCAGCGCCGTATCGGCGCCGCTCGCCCCGTTGGTGACGCTGCCGCCGGCGGCCAGATAGACCCCGCTCCTGCTGGCGCCGGCGATCGTGCCGAAATTCGTCACCTGGCCGGCGCTGGTCGCGACGAAAACGCCGTCAACATGACCGGAGATCAGCGCTGCGGCGGAACCGGTGGTGCCGTTGGTGACGCTGCCGCCGCCCAGCAGTAGGACGCCGGTGCCGCTGAAACCGCTGATCGTGGCGAAGTTGGCGACCGTTCCGGCACCGCCCCGCAGCAATGCCCCGGAATATCCCGAGATCAGCGCGGCGGGGGCGCCGCCCTGCCCATTGGACAGGTTGCCGCCGGCGCCGAGATAGACCGCCTCGCTGGCGTATCCGGCGGGCGCGCCAGCGATCGTGCCGAAATTGGCGATGGTGCCGAGAGCGCCTTGAACGACCACGCCGAAGACGCCGGAGATCGAGGCGGCCGCGGCGCTGGTCGACCCGTTTGTCACCTTGCCGCCGGCATCGAGATAGACGCCGATGCCTTTGGACCCCGCGATCGTGCCGGAATTGCCGACCGTGCCGGCGGCGCCGGCGATCAGGACGCCGTCGATGACGCCGCTGATCGATCCGCCGGAATCGTTGGTAGCGCTGCCACCGGCTTTGAGATCGATGCCCTGGCCGGCGGTGCCGGTATTGGCGATCGTGCCGCTGTTGATGACGTCCCAGGCATAGCCGGGCGCGCCGTAAATGGCGTCGGCGTTGACGTGCGTCACCCTGCCAGTAATCAGCACGACGGCCTGCGTCGCCGGGTCGTCGAGCGTGATGCCGTTCGTATAGGTGCCATTGTAGATGATCGCCATACCGCCCTCCATGATGACATGGCGCCGGCCCGCCGGCGGTTATCCATGGCGGCCAAAATGCTATGTGCCGCGTCCGCCTCGGTAAAGAATTGAACATCGTTAAAAAAAGGCCGGCTGCGACCGCCTTTTTGTCCAGTCGCAGAGCCGATGCGGTTCCGTCTCGTAGTTCGAAAAGCGGACGGTTTGGGCGCGGGCACGGTAGTTGGTCTTGACATTGACCAGCGCCACCACGCCCTCGCCCGCCTTCTTCTGCGCGCGCTCCAAGGCCGGATGGATGTCTTCCGGCCGCTCGACATATCCGCCGTGGGCGCCGAGGCCCTGCGCCATGATGTCGTAGCGCGTGTAGTCGAGGTCGCGGCCCGGCCGTCGTGCTGCTGATTTGTGGTGCTCATGCCAGGCCTCCCCTGACCCCGTCTGCGTGGTGGCGGGCGCCGCGGCGGGCACCCACTCGCGTTGCGCGAGCGATTCGCTAACCGCATCACGCCTGCGCCGCCGCCGGCAAAGCGATTTACGCTTAACGCGCGAGGCCGTGGCTGGGCCGCCGCCGAATTTCTCGTGCCGCTGGCGTGCCCGGCGTTCTATGATCGGGGCCGGGAGAGCGCCTCGGAGGGCATCATGGCCGACCAGCTGATCTCGTGCGACGACCATATGGACCTGTCGCAATTGCCGGCGGATTTGTGGACGACGCGGCTGCCGGCCGCATTGCGCGACCGCGCGCCGCATATCGAGGAGCGCGACGGGCAGGCGGTGTGGATCTGCGACGGCAAGGTGTGGGGCCGCTGGGACGGCAAGCCGCCCGCCACCGGCAACAGCCGGCCGGTCAAGGCGCTCTACAATTCGTTCGACCGGGCCGGCATCTACGACCAGAGCGCGCGACGCCCGGCGCATGCCGCGCTGCGCCTGGCCGACATGGACCGCGACGGGGTGCGGGCACAGGTCATCTTCGGGCCGATCTTCCAGATCTCGACCGACGACCCGGCGCTGCGGCAGGCCTGCTACAGCGTCTACAACGACTGGCTGATGGAATTCTGTCAGGCCGCGCCCGACCGGCTGATCGGCGTGCCGATGCTGCCCGAGACGCCCGAGGGCGCGCTCGCGGAACTGCAGCGCCTCGTCAAGAAGGGCGGGGTCAGGCAGGTCACGCTGATGATCGCCAACATCAGCCCACAGCTCGACGATCCGGCGTGGGAGGCATTGTGGCAGGCGCTGGAAGACAGCGGCATCATCCTCTCCTGGCACATCACCGTGTTCGGCCCCAACCCGAAGAGCCGCGCCAACGGCAAGGCCGCCAGCGTGTTCGAGAACACCAAGTTCTTCATGGCGAATTTTCTTGAGCCGTTCGTCGACCTGTTCGCCTGGGGCATCCTGGAGCGCCACCCGAAACTGAAGATGGTCATGGCCGAGGCCGGCACCGGCTGGCTGCCGTGGCTGGTGCAGGAACTCGACTACCGCCACTGGCGGCTGTGGGAGGCCAAGGAGTTCTGGGCCGACAAGGGCGGCAGCGCGCTCGAGACCAAGCCGTCGGAGCTGTTCAAGCGGCAGATCTGGGCGACCTTCCAGGAGGATTACGCGACGATGTCGCTGATCCCGTTCTTCGGCGAACGCCACCTCCTATGGGCATCCGACTACCCGCACCCGGACGGCGTGTGGCCGAATTCGCACAGTGCGGTCGAGCGCCAGATGAAGGGTCTGTCGCCAGATTTGCGCCGGGCGCTCACCCACGACAACGCCGCCCAGCTGTACGGGCTGGCGTAAAGGCGGCGGACTGCGCTGCGCTTGTCCGCCCTACAGATAGATCGTAGGGCGGACGCCAGTCCGCCGACTACTGCTCGCTGCGCTCACCGGTATTCGCGGGCTCGTCAGCGGTGGGAAGCCAATCGGCCGGATATAAGCCTGCCGCGACGGCGCGCCTGAATGTGGAGAACGGCCACTCGGCGGGCGTTGCGGTCAATCCGTGCTTAACCGGGTTGAAGTGGATATAGTCGATGTGAGCACCGTAATCGCGATCGTCGCGGATCAGATGTTCCCAATACCGGCGTTGCCAGATGCCGCCCTCCCGCCGGCGCACCATAACCGGCGAGGGCCGCGGGCGTTCGCTCAACGCCTTGGTGAATTCCATCTTGATCGCCTGCCAACGTGCTGGAAAATCACTGTCGCCTTGCGGCAGCTTCCACAGGCAGTGTATGTGGTCAGGTAGAACTACCCATGCTTCGATGTTGAAAGGCAGTTCCCGCCCGACTTTGCGTACTGCCTGCCGTACCAAATCAATATGTGTTACCAGCAGGTCGGACCTGCGGTCCAACAGGTTCACGGTGAAAAAATACGTGGCGCCGGGGACGTAAAGCCGACGATACTCAGGCACGGAAAAGGTCCTGGTTCCTATTTGGCGGACTGCGCTGCGCTTGTCCGCCCTACGTTTCTAACTTCCTCGCTCGCCTCAGAAAAAAGCCAGCGTGCGGATTTCGATGCTTTCGCGCGGGCGGGCGTGGGGCGGGGCGGCGGGATCGGCGAAGGCGGTGTGGGCGGTCCAGCGGGCGCGGCCGTCCTTGAGGCTTTCGTAGACCTTGAAGACCAGCGCCTCGTCGGGACGCATCTTCGGGAACCAGTACCAGCGCTGTGCCGGATCGTAGGTGATCGCGTAGGTCTGGCCGACGCGGTTCTGGTAGTGCCGCTCGTTGACCACCAAGGTCTCGGGCCGCACGGTCTGCGCGTCGCAGATCGCCAACGGATGGCTTTCGACCGGATGGTTGATCGGCCGCCACACCTGGATGATCGCGAAACGGTGGCGCAATAGTTCGTCGGCCTCCGCGCCCATGATGTCGCGCACCCGCTGCGGCCCCGACCATTCGGTGTAGTCGTTGTGGACGCGGCTGACGATGTCGCGGATTTTGCGGGCTTCGCGCTCGTCCCCGCTGGCGGTGCGCAATGTGTGGTCGAACACGACGACGCGCCGGGCGCCGCTGACCTGTTTGATCAATTCGACGCATTCCGGGTAGTAGACCCGGCGCACCTCCGCGTCGTCGTAAAACTCGGCGACGCGGCTCCGGTGCGGCACGAAGCGGAAACCTTCGCGCTCGAATTCGAATTTGTCGGCGAGCGGTCGGCCGTCATTGAGGCGGACGCGGTGCGTCTCGTTCGCGCCGCCCTCGCGCTCGTCGATGCCGCCCGGCCGCGCGACATGGGTCACCAGCTTGTCGGCTTTGGCGAGATAGACGAGATCGGCCTCGATCGTCGCGGGGGCGGCGTCTTGATTGTCGAGCGGCATCGCGACCTCCTCAATCCGCCGGTTGGCGGCCTTCGACGCAGCCTTATAATACGTCCGTCAGCGGCAACGTCTTGAACTTTTCGGTAGTGTGCGGCCTCGACGGCCCGATCCGCCGCGAGCGCGAGCGCAGGGTGAGGGAATGGCAGACGATTGGAAATTTCAGCGCATCCACAGCGCCTCCGACCATCGCGGCCCGGGCCGCCACATTACCAAGATCACCCACAGCTCCGGCTTCATCGCCTATGCCTATATGTGCAGCCTGGAGCGCGACTGGGATGGCGCGCCGCGGGCCTACGGCCTCGACAACCCGCATCCGGTCAACCCCGTGGCCAACCCCGCCACCGCCTTCCAGCGCGGCATCACCCGGCCAGGCTCGGGCGGCAGCCGCGATGCCCTCGATCATATCGGCAACGCCGCCGATCCGGTGGCGAATTGCGAATTCGCGCTGATGCATCCGAACATCTCGGCGAAAAACCGGCCGGTGTTCCGCTGGGTCGGCTTTTATTCGGCGCAGCCCACAGTGGCGCACCGGCTCGGCCTCAGCGTCGACGAGCGCAGTTTCCTCGAGGCGCGCGGCTATCGCAACAGCAACGGCCAGCTGCTCAAGATCGGCGACCATGAGGAAGGCTACTTTCCGGTCATCCAGCCCGATCTCGGCAAATACGGCCAATCGGGTTCGACGGTCGGCGCGCCGGGCTTTTACGTCTCGACCACCTCGACCATCACCGATGCCGGCTACAACGAGTGGGAGCAGCTGAGATACGTCGACGCTTCGGAAGTGCCGTACGCCGCCTGGGCCGGCTGGTGGGGCGGGCTCGGCGTGCAGCAGGGCGATTTCGGGCTGGCGCTGCGGCCCGACGCCGATGCGTGCTCCGGGTTCGTTTTCGCCGATGCGGGCAGCGGGCGGGTCGGCGAGGTGTCGGGTTATTTGCTCGATCAGTTGGGCGGCGAGAACGAACCGATCGCGCACGTGTTCCTGGTTTTCCCACACTCCGGCACGACGCCGAAAGTGTTCTTCCCGGCGACCGACGGCAACGCGCAGCAGCACGCGCGCATCAACGTGATGAAGATGAACGGCCTCGACGGCAACGTGGCGGTCACCGCGTTTCTGGCATTGGGTGCCGACCTCGACAAGTTCAATCGCTACCGCGCAGACCGCATGACCGGCAGCGACACGGCGCAGTTCGACTGGAGCTATCCGCGGACCGAATGGCTGCTGAAATCCTACGGCTTTGTCCCGTCGGACGAAACCTGATTGCAGCCCGATTGCGGGTGGCGGGGCGGGCCGCTATAACCCGCGCCTTCCTGCCGTCCTGAGAGCGCCATGGCCATCGAACGCACGCTGTCGATCATCAAGCCGGACGCGACGCGCCGCAACCTGACCGGCGCGATCAACGACCGCTTCGAGAAGAGCGGCCTCAGGATCATCGCGCAGAAGCGTCTCAGGCTGCCGCGCGACATCGCCGAGCGGTTCTACGCCGTGCACGCGGCGCGGCCGTTCTACGGCAGCCTCGTCGCGTTCATGAGTTCCGGCCCGGTCGTCGTGCAGGTGCTGGAGGGGGAGGACGCGGTCGCGAAAAACCGCGAGGTCATGGGCGCCACCGACCCGGCCAAGGCCGCGCCCGGCACGATCCGCAAGGATTTTGCTGAGTCGATCGAAGCCAACTCGGTGCACGGCTCCGACTCGCCGGAAAATGCGGCGCAGGAAATTGCCTTCTTTTTCGCCGAAAGCGAAATCTGCCCGTAGAGGGGGCTCCAACAACGCGAATTCGTCATTCGCGCGCACGCGGGAATCCAGGGGCAAGCGATGACGCGGCGGCCCTGGTCCCCGCATTCGCGGGGGCGATGAGGAGCCTGGGGGTCACTACAACCCGACGATCAGCATGATCGCGATCACGACGAGGGCGCCGGCGGCGATCCAGAACGGGATGGTCAGGAACGGCAAGAGGCGGGCGCGGTGCGCCGCCTGCGCCGCGAGGCTCTCGGCGTGCAGCACGACCCCCTCGCTGGCCCAGTTGCCGATCAGCGTGTCGAGGCTGCGCAACAGGCGCGGCACCGTGTCGAGCGCTTCGAGCGCGGCGTCGAGCCGCTGCCGCAGCCGCGCTTCCGGGCCGCGGTTGTCGCGCACCCATTCCTCGACGAGCGGCTGCGCCAGCCCCCAGATGTTGACGCTCGGATCGAGCCGGCGGCCGATCCCCTCGACCAGCACCATCGTCTTCTGCAGCAATAAGAGCTGCGGCTGGGTTTCCATCTCGAACTGCTCGGTGACGCGGAACAATTGCGCCAAAAGGCGGGCGATCGAGATTTCGTGCAGCGGGCGCCCGAGGATCGGCTCGCCGATCGAGCGGCAGGCCTGGGTGAAAGCGTCGAGCGAGCGCCGCTGCGGCACGTATCCGGCGGCGAAATGCACCTCGGCGACGCGCCGGTAGTCGCCCGACAGAAAGCCGACCAGCATGTCGGCGAGGTAGTAGCGGGTCTCGCGGTCGAGCCGGCGGCCGATCCCCTCGACCAGCACCATCGTCTTCTGCAGCAACAGGAGCTGCGGCTGGG
>DATEKP010000121.1:0-3223 GCA_035277405.1 Allostellaceae bacterium
CGCGACGAGGAGAAGAGCCGCGCCAAGGAGCGGGTGTTTTCGCTGCGCGGCCCGGGCCACGTCTGGGAACCGCGGCGGCAGCGCCCAGAGCTCTGGCGGCTCTACAACACGCGGCTCGGGCCCGGCGAAACGATGCGCGTCTTTCCGCTGTCGAACTGGACCGAGCTCGACGTGTGGGACTACATCGCGGCCGAGGGCGTCGCCGTGGTGCCGCTGTATTTCGCCCGGCCGCGGCCGGTCGTGCGGCGCGACGGCGTTTGGATCATGGTCGATGACGAGCGGCTGCCATTGCTGCCCGGTGAGACGCCCGAACAGCGCTGCGTTCGGTTTCGCACGCTCGGCTGCTATCCGTTGTCGGGCGCGATCGAATCGGAGGCGGCCACGGTCGCCGACATCGTCGCCGAATTGCGCCGTTCGCGCCAATCGGAGCGGCAGGGCCGGCTGATCGACAGCGACGACACCGCATCGATGGAGCGCAAAAAGCGCCAGGGATATTTCTGATGCCGGACGACCGGCGGGCGATGCCCGAAGCGGCCGGCAGGGGTTTGCTGCGCTTCTTGACCTGCGGCTCGGTCGATGACGGCAAATCGACGCTGATCGGCCGCCTGCTCTACGAAGCCGATGTCGTGATGGGCGACCAAATCGAGGCGCTGACGCGCGATTCGCGGCGCTTCGGCACGACCGGCGGCGACATCGATTTCTCGCTCTTGCTCGACGGGCTCGAGGACGAGCGCCACCAGCGCATCACGATCGATGTCGCCTATCGTTATTTCTCGACGCCGCGCCGCTCGTTCATCGTCGCCGACAGCCCCGGGCACGAGCAGTACACGCGCAACATGGCGACCGGCGCCTCGACCGCCGATCTCGCCGTGCTGCTGATCGACGCGCGCAAGGGCGTGCTGCCGCAGACCCGGCGCCACTCGCTGATCTGCTCGCTATTCGGCATCCGCCACATCGTGCTCGCCATCAACAAGCTCGACCTCGTCGGCTTCGAGCGCGACGTGTTCGAACATATCGCCGCGGATTACGCGCAGTTCTCCGCCGATCTGGGCTTCACCGCGGTGGCGGCGATCCCGCTGTCGGCGCGCTTTGGCGACAACCTGACCGAGCGCTCGCCGAAGACGCCCTGGTACGGCGGACCGAGCCTGCTCGAACACCTCGAAACTGTCGATATCGGGGAAGAGGCCGGCGACCAGCCGTTCCGCTTCGCGGTGCAGTGGGTCAGCCGGCCGCACGGCGATTTCCGGGGCTTCGCCGGCACCATCACGGCGGGATCGGTGGCACCGGGCGATCGGGTCCAGGTCATGGCCTCGGGACGGGCCTCGCGCGTGGCCGAGATCGTGACATTCGACGGCAAGCCGGCGTGCGCCGCGGCGGGCGACGCGGTCACATTGACATTGCGCGACGAGATCGACGTCTCGCGCGGCGACCTCTTGGTCGATCCCGCGGCGCCGGCCGAATACGCCGACCAGTTCTCGGCGCACCTCGTGTGGCTCAAGGAAGAGCCCCTCGTTCCCGGCCGCTCGTATTGGCTGAAGATCGGCCACCGCACGGTGTCGGCGGCGGTCACGGCGCTGAAGCACCGCATCGGCATCGACAGCGGCGCGCATATCGCGGCGCGCACCCTGGCGCTCAATGAGATCGGCGTCTGCAATGTTGCGGCCAGCGTGCCGGTGGCGTTCGACCCCTACGCGAAAAACCGTGAGACCGGCAGCTTTATCCTGATCGACCGGTTGACGCAGGAGACCGCGGCGGCCGGGATCATCGATTTCGCGCTGCGGCGCGCCACCAACATCCATTGGCACCAATCGGCGATCAGCCCGCAGCAGCGCGCCGACCTCAAGGGTCACCGGCCGGCGGTGCTGTGGTTCACCGGCCTGTCCGGCGCCGGCAAATCGACGGTCGCCAACCGCCTGGAGCAGAAGCTGCTGGCACTCGGTTGTCACACAATGCTGCTCGACGGCGACAATGTCCGTCACGGCCTCAACCGCGATCTCGGCTTCACCGACGCCGACCGGGTCGAAAACATCCGACGCATCGGCGAGGTGGCGCGGCTGATGAGCGACGCCGGGCTGATCGCGGTCTGCGCCTTCATCTCGCCGTTCCGCGCCGATCGCCAGATGGCGCGCGAGATCGCCTCGCCGCATCCGTTCCTCGAAGTGTTCATCGACACGCCGATCGACGAGTGCATCCGGCGCGATCCGAAGGGGCTTTATGCCAAGGCGCGGGCCGGCGAGATTCCCAATTTCACCGGCGTCGATTCGGCGTACGAACCGCCCGAGGCGCCGGAAATCCGGCTCTTGACGACCGAGGACGACGCCGACAGCCTGGCCGACCGGCTGATCGCCGAATTGCGCCGCCGCGAGATCCTCGCCTGACCGAAAAGACGTCTCCGCTCAAGGGCCGAATTAAGGCTTCGTCACCTCCGCGAAAGCGGGGGTTCAAGGCCGGCGCTCGTTGCGAGTTGATGATCCGGCGTAACCCAAAGTACCCCTTGGCCGGACTTGATCCGGCCACCCACGTCTTTTTGGGCCAGCTCCAGTCGGCATCAAAGACGTGGACGGCCGGGTCAAGCCCGGCCGAGGGGGCTCATTACGTCCGAAAAAGAGTCAATTCGGGACGCAGCAAATTTAACCGGACAGCCGTGCGCGTTCGCGGGAATGACGACCAAGTGACGGGCTATCCGCCGGGGCGGCGGATGATGCGCAATTGCAGGCCTTCGAGCGCGTCGCCGTCGAGCGCCGATCGGCACGGTGCGCCGTTGCGCCGCGGCGCGACGACCGCGCCGGAACGGAAGGCGCCGGAATATTCGCAGTCGAGCCGCGTACCGCCGGCGCCGGCTTTCTGGCGCACCGCGAAGCCGACGAGCGGCAGGTTCTGCCCGCGTGTGCCACAGAGGGCGCCGCTGCCGAGCCACGGCGTCTCGATGCCGCTCGCCGTCAGCCCCTTGTATTCGATCGCGGCGGCGACCGCTGGGTCGCGCGGCTCTAGGACGAAGGCTTCCAGCCAGGCTTCCGGCCCGAGCCGGCCGATCCATGCGGCGTCGGCGAACGGGACGTCGCCGCGCCCGTGGATATGGGCGACAGCGTCGATGACTGCCGGCGCGCCGTCCCCCGGCGGGTCGCCGAGCCTCAGCCGGACAGGCGCCGCCGGCGGGTCGAGTCGGCGGATCTCGAGTTCGACCGCCCGCGGCGACGCGTCGGGCAGCAGGTAAGCCGTGACG
>DATEKP010000122.1:0-12900 GCA_035277405.1 Allostellaceae bacterium
CGCGTGCTGAGGGCCGGGGAGAGCTACCACGTGCCGCGCGCCGGCCTGTTGTTGCGCACCGGCAATGCCGGGGCGTTGGCGATCACTGTCGATGGCAAGCCCGCGCCGGCGATCGGCCATATCGGCACGCTGCGCCGCAGCGTCGCGCTTGACCCGGAGGCATTGCTGGCCGGCACCGCCGTGCACGGCTAGCTCAACCGCGCTGTCATTGCGAGCGCGGCGAAACAATCACAAAGCGACAGCGTGGTCGCGCGCGTAGGCTTCGAGGCGGGGCCGCAGCGAATGCTCGGGGCGCTCGCCGATCTCGTCGAGGTAGCGTGCCGCGGCGTGGGCATCGAGGCTGCGGATCATCGCCTTGACCGGCCCGATCGCGGTCGCCGTCAGGGACAGCGTGCGAAACCCGAGCGCCACCAGCACCATCGCATCGAGCGGGTTGCCGGCCATCGCACCGCACATGCTGAGCGGCACGTCGGCGGCGCCGCACTGTGCGATGACCTGTCGGAACAGAGCGATCATCGGCGCCGATAGCGGGTCGTAGCGCTCGGCGAGGCGCGGGTTGCCGCGGTCGCAGGCGTAAAGGAACTGCGCCAGGTCATTGGTGCCGACCGACAGGAAATCGATGCGCTCGAGCAATGCCGGCATCTGCCACAGCAGAGACGGCACTTCGAGCATGACCCCGACCTGAACCGAGCGCGGCGGCACGCGGCCTTCGGCGGCGTTGCGCGCGCGCTCCTTGGCGAAGAGGCGGCGGGCCGCTTCGAGTTCGGCGATCTCGGCGATCATCGGGAATTTGACGTAGAGCTCGCGGCCGGCGGCGGCGCGCAGCAGCGCGCGCAGCTGCTGGCGCAGCAGCGCCGGCCGGTCGAGGCCGATGCGGATTGCGCGCCAGCCCATCGCCGGGTTGTCCTCGGGTGTGTGAGGCAGATAGGGCAGCGCCTTGTCGCCGCCGATGTCGAACGTGCGAAAGACGATCGGCCGCCCCTCGGCCAGTTCATAGGCGCGCCGGTAGAAATCGGTCTGCTCGGCGAGGTCGGGAAAAGCGTGGCGCGCCAGCAGCGGCAATTCGGTGCGGAACAGCCCGACCCCCGCAGCGCCGGTCGCGCGCAGCTGTTCGAGGTCAAGCAGCAAGCCGGCGTTGAGCAGCAGCTTGACCTCGACGCCGTCGCGGGTCACGGCCGGCAGGTCGCGCAGCGTTTCATAAAACGCGCGGCGGCGCGTGCGGGCGGCGATCGTCGCCGCCACGCTCTGCGCGATGTCGGCGCGCGGCCGGATCAGCACGCTGCCGTGCTCGCCGTCGACGACGACCGTATCGCCCGTCTCGACCTGCCGCGTCACCTCGGCGACGCGGCCGACCACGGGGATGTCGAAGGCGCGCGCGACGATCGCGACATGGGCGGTCGGCGAGCCTTCCTCCAGCACCAGCCCGCGAATGCGGCGGTGCGCGTAGTCGAGCAGGTCGGCCGGCCCCATCGCATGGGCGACCAGGATGAACTCGCTCGGCAGCCCATCGCCGACCTCACCGGCCTCGCGGCCCGCGAGAAAGCGCTGCAGGCGGTTGCCGAGGTCTTCGAGATCGTAGAGCCGCTCGCGCAGGTAGGGGTCGGTAACCTGCATCATGCGGCTCTTGGTCTCGTCGCGGACCTTCTGCACCGCGGCTTCCGCGGTCAGGCCGCTGCGCACCGCGTCGGCGATGCGGCCGAGCCAGCCGCGGTCGGCCGCGAACATGCGGTAGCTCTCGATGATGTCGCGGTGCTCGCCCGGCCCGAGACCCTGGCTGGCATCGACCAGCCGGTCGACCGCGTCCTGCATCGCGCCGACGGCGGCGCGCAGGCGGCGCTCCTCGGCCTCGACATCCTCGGCGACGACATGGCGGATGACAATGCGCGGCTCGTGCAGCACGGCCGGGCCGATCGCCAGGCCGGGATTGAGGCGGATGCCGTCGAGCCGCATCGGTAACGCCGCGCCGGTGCGGCTTTCGGCCATTTCCAAGGGGTTGACGAGCTCGCCGCTGGCGACCAGCTCGGCGACGATCATCGCGATCGTCTGCAGCACCTCGACCTCGTCCTCGCTGTAGTGCCGCGGCGTGCGGTTCTGCACGACCATGACGCCGAGCACGCGGCCGCCGCGCAGGATCGGCGCGCCCATCAGCGAGCGGTAGATTTCCTCGCCGGTTTCCGGCCGGTAGGCGAAATCGGGATGCGATTGCGCATCCGCCAGCGCGAGCGGACGGGCGCCCGCCGCGATATTCCCGACCAGCCCCTCGCCGACCCGCAGACGGGTGCGGTGCACGGCCTCCGGCCGCAGGCCCTCGGTGGCGAACAGCTCCAAGACCTCGCCGGCGCGCATGACGTAGGCCGAGCAGACCTCGGCGACCATCTCGGCGGCGATCATGCGGACGATGCGGTCGAGCCGCTCCTGCGCCGTGCCGGACCCTGCCATGATCGAACGCAGGCGGCGCAGCAGGCGGCGGGTGGCGGAGAGTTGGGTCTCGCCGTCGTCGTCCCCGGGCGCGGCGTTCTCTGCCGGGATGCCGACGACCTCGCTCATCCGCCCTGATCCCGATCCTCCCGGCGACCGGCACGGGCGATCGCCGCCAGCGCCTGATCGACCAGCTCGGCGAGGATCGCCGCGGTGCTCTGCTCGCGGGTGACCATGCCCACGCTTTGCCCGGCCATCAGCGAGCCGGTTTCGATATCGCCGTCGATGACGGCGCGGCGCAGCGCGCCAGCCCAGAAATGCTCGATTTCGAGTTGCGCCTCCTTTTGCGACAGTTCGCCGCGATTGAAGCGCTCGATGATCTCGCGCTGCACCGCCCGGAAACGCTCGGTCGCCGGGTTGGCGAGGGCACGCACCGGGATCACCGGAAAGCGCGCGTCGAGCTGCACCGACGGCACCGCGTCGCGCGCCGCGGCGCGGATGAAGGCCTGCTTGAAGCGCGGATGGGCGATCGATTCGTGGGCGCACACGAAGCGGGTGCCGAGCTGCACGCCGGCCGCGCCCATTTCGAGATAACTCAGCATCGCTTCCCCGCGCCCGATCCCGCCGGCGACGAACACCGGCACCTCGTCGAGATGCGGCAATACCTCCTGCGCCAAGACGGCGGTCGAGACCGGCCCGATATGGCCGCCCGCCTCGCTGCCTTCGATGACGATCGCGTCCGCCCCGATGCGCACCAGCTTTTTCGCGATCGCCAGCGCCGGGGCGAAGCACACGACGCGCGCCCCGCCGTCGCGGATGCGCCCGATCGCCGCCGCGGCGGGCAGGCCGCCGGCCAGCACGACGTGCCCGACCCGATGCGCGACGCACACGTCGATCAACTCGCCGAGTTCAGGGTGCATCGTGATCAGGTTGACGCCGAACGGCTTGTCGGTCAGCGCCGCGGTGGCGGCGATCTCGCGCGCCAGCAGGGCAGGGGGCATGGCGCCCGACGCGATCACGCCGAAGCCGCCGGCGTTCGAGATCGCCGCGACCAGGTTGCGCTCCGAGACCCAGGTCATTGCGCCGCCCATGATCGCAAGATCGGTGCCAAGAAAGGCGCGGCCGCGCGCCCACAGCCGGTCGAGACCGCCGTTGGGTCGTTCCGCGGTCGAGGGAGGGCCGAACAGGCGCTCCGGGCGAGCGGCCGCGGCCGGGTGCTCGCTCATCCCGGCTCGTCGAGGCCGTATGCGGTATGCAGGGCGCGCAGCGCGAGTTCGGTGTAATCGGCGGCGATCAGCACGCTGACCTTGATCTCCGAAGTCGAGATCACCTGGATGTTGATGCCCTTGTCGGCCAGCGTCTGGAACATCTGCTTGGCCACGCCCGCGTGGCTGCGCATGCCGACGCCGATCACCGACACCTTGACGACGTTCGAATCGGGTATCAGCGCGTCGAACCCGACCGCCTCGCGGCTGCCTTCGAGCACCGCCATGGCGCGCTCCAGGTCGCTGCGCGCCACGGTAAAGGTCATGTCGGTCTTGCCGTCCTCGGAGACGTTCTGCACGATCATATCGACATTGATCGCGTGGTCGGCGAGCGGGCCGAACAGGGCCGCCGCAACGCCGGGGCGGTCGGCGACCCGCTGAACGGTGATCTTCGCTTCGTCGCGGCTGTAGGCGATGCCGCTGACAACCCGCGTTTCCACGATCTCGTCCTCGTCGACCACGAGCGTCCCGGGGCTGTCGGAAAAGCTCGATAAAACCTGGAGGCGCACCCGATGGTTCATCGCCAGCTCGACCGAGCGCGTCTGTAATACCCGCGCGCCCTGGGATGCCATCTCGAGCATCTCCTCGTACGTGATTTTATTCAGCTTGCGCGCCTTGGCAACGATGCGCGGGTCGGTCGTGTAGACGCCGTCGACATCGGTGAAGATATCGCAGCGGTCGGCCTTCAGCGCGGCGGCGAGCGCGACGGCCGAGGTGTCGGAGCCGCCCCGACCCAGGGTCGTGATCCGCCCCCGGTTCCCGATCCCTTGAAACCCGGCGACCACCGCGACCTGTCCCTGCGCGAGGCGGCGCTCCAACTCGGCGGTGTGGATCGCCTCGATGCGCGCCTTGCCGTGCACCTCGTCGGTGCGGATCGGCAATTGCCAGCCGAGCCAGGAACGGGCGTCGAGGCCGAGCGATTGCAGCGCCAGCGCCATCAGCCCGGCGGTGACCTGCTCGCCCGAGGCGACCACGACGTCGTACTCGCGCGCATCGTGCAGGCGGTCCATCTGCCGCGTCCAGTCCACCAGCCGGTTGGTGGTGCCGGCCATCGCCGAGACCACGACGGCGACCTCGTGGCCTGCATCGACCTCGCGCTTGACGCGGCAGGCGGCGTTGCGGATGCGCTCGACGTCGGCCACCGACGTCCCGCCGAATTTCTGCACGATACGCGCCATCATTCTCTCGCCGTCGGGCGGCGCCTGCCGCTGTCCCAGGCCGGGCGAGCGCCGCGATGCTGTTGTCGCCGCCGGCTGCCCCCCGCATACTCCATCGCCGGGCCGGCGGCCACCGGATCGCGCGGAGCCGGGAACATGGTCGAATTGGGCGACACCGCAGACCGGCAGGAAATCGATCGTTTCGCCGCGCAGAGCGCGGATTGGTGGGAGCCGTCGGGCGGCTTTCGGCCGCTCCATCAGATAAACCCCGCGCGCCTTGATTTCATCCGCACCCGGCTGCTTGCCCATTTCGGGCGCGATTCGCGTTCCTTGGCGCCGTTTCAGGGTCTCACTCTCGCCGATATCGGCTGCGGCGGCGGTTTGGTCGCCGAGCCGATGGCGCGCCTCGGGTTTCGCGTTACCGGCATCGACGCCGGGGCGGCGACGATCGCAGCAGCGCGCGCCCACGCCGAATCGAGCGGGTTGGCGATCGACTACCGGATCGTCGATGCCGCCGCGTTGGCCGCCGCCGGCGAGCGGTTCGACGCGGTGCTCGCGCTCGAAATCGTCGAGCACGTCGCCGACCGCGAGGCATTCTTCGCGGCGCTCGGGGCCCTGGTGAAGCCTGGCGGCGCGTTGATCGGTGCGACCCTCAACCGCACCGCCCGCTCGTTCGCGCTGGCGATCGTCGGGGCCGAATACGTGCTGGGCTGGCTGCCGCCCGGCACGCACGACTGGCGGCGCTTCGTGCGCCCGTCGGAATTCGTGCTCGGGCTGCGCCGCGTCGGGTTGACCACAACCGGCCTCGCCGGCCTCGGCTACGACTGGACGAGCGGCGGCTGGCGCGAATCCGCGGACCTGTCGGTCAATTACATGCTGAGCGCGGCGCGGCGCTGAGCGTCCGCCATCGCCTCGCAGCCGCGTCCCGCGCCGCGATAGGCCATCGTATAGGCGGCGAGATACGCCTCGGTCATGCGCTGCATGCCGTGGCGCTCGCGCAACAGCGCCTGCCCTTCGGCGATCCCGGCGGCATGCAAGTCATAATCGCGCCACACCCGCCGCAGCGCCCGTTCGAGGTTGCGCCGGTGCTGCGGCAACTCTCCCATAGCCGCGGCAACGAACTGCTGCTGCCCGATCTGCTCCAACTCGCCCAGCGGCGAGGGAAGCAATACGACCGGTCCTTCAGGGAGCGCCAACGCGCGTGCGTCGCCGACGTCCGAGGCGATGCACACGCAGCCGACAGCAGCCGCCTCGAGCAGCGCGACGCTGCATCCTTCCACTAATGACGGCAGCACCATGACTTGCGCACTCGCCATTGCACCGATCGTTTCCTGCCGGCTCAGACCGACCGCGACATCGATGCGGTCGCCGAGCGATGCTGCGTCGATCTGCTCCCGCAGCTCGGCCAGATAGGCCGCTTCGGCGGTCGAGCCGATCAGCCGCAGGCGCATGTCGGGAATCTCACCCGCCACATCGGCAAACGCCGCGATGGCGACGTGCTGCAGTTTCAGCCGGGTAAACGACGCAACCATCAAGACGAGGAATGGCGACGGCGCGCGCGCAGGCGCCGGCCCGCGCGCGATCAATTCGTCGCGCAGCGCGTTCGGCACGACGACGATGCGCTCGGCCGGAACACCGAACTGGGTGACGGCAAACTGCGCGACCTGGCGCGACACCGCGATCAGCCGATCCATCCCTGCAAGGCCGGCCGCCGCCGCTCGGCGGTCTCGCTCGTTCATCCAAAGATAGGAGTTCTGCATCGTGTAGACCGTGGCGACGCCGCGCTCGCGGGCGCGCGCGACGGCGAAACGGCTGTGGTGATAGTTGACCACCTCGATCCCTTCGCGGCCAAGGAAGCCGTCGAGCGCGCCTTCGTCGCCGCCAAACGAAACGGTCCGGATCGCGGCGTCTGCAAAGGACGCGGTCGGAGCCGGTCCATCCGCGCTGGCGACCGTCACCGAGCAGCCGCCCGCGGCGAGACGGTCGGCAAGGTCGATCGCAATATTTTCCAGCCCGCCCGCCGACCAGCGGTCAACCAGCAGCAGGATGCGACGCGGTCGAAACGCCGCGTCCAACTGCGCCGGGGTTCGCGGCGGCGGCACCACCGGTTGGCTAGCCTGCTCGGCGCAGGCCTGGACGAAGGCGTGCTGCAGCTCCGCCGTCGGCTTGCCGTCCCACAGCAGGATGCGCTTGCCCTCGGTCCACGGTTCGCGGCGCAACAGGGCGGCGGTCAATCCCGAGCGGCACAGCAGAATGGCGGTTTCGCGCAATGCCGCAGCATCGACCGCCCGCGCCGGCACGTCGATATCGACGGCGATCCTCTCCTCGGCGGACGTGTTATGACATCCCTTCGCGACGTCGCTGTAGGCGACCGGCTTGCAGCGCTTGAGGATCGCCGGGTGAAATTGCCCGGTGGGGCGCAGCGCGGTGTCGCCGCGCTCCAGCGAACCTGTGCGCAGCAGGGTATCCAGGCGCCAGTGATCGGTCGCCAGCAGCTCGCGAATGTTCGCATACAGCCCCAGCGCCTCGGCCCGTGAGGTCAGTGTGTTGGTATGCACCCGGTATTTGTAGAGCGGCGCTCGGATGTGGCGAAACTCGGTAACGAGGTGCATCCGCAGCCAGTAATCGTAGTCCTCGCCGCCGAAGGCATCGTCGGCGTAATGCCCGACCAGGTCGGCGACCGCCCGTCGGTAAAGGAAGCTCGGGCCGATAAAGTTGTCGCCGCTGCGATGCAAGTTGTCGATCGTGGCCTCGGCCGGCAGCCGAATCAGGCCGGGGATGTCCAGGTCGCGGTTGTGCGGCCGCCAGCGCGGGTCGTCGAGCGGCGCACCGTACTCGTCGATGGCCCAGTAGTCGGAATAAACCAGACCGGCCTCGGGATGGGCTGCCAACTCGGCAACGAGCAGCGCGAGCTGGTCCGGCAGCATGATGTTGTCGGCCGAGGTCCAGGTCAGCAGCTCGCCGCTCGCGATGGCGAAGCCGTGATTGAGCGCCGCCGGCAGCCTCTGGTTGGGCTGCCGCAGAAACAGGATGCGCCGGTCGCCGCGATATCGCCTGACCCGCCGTTCGACATCGTCGTCGGATCCGTCATCGACGACGATCAACTCCCAGCGGCTGTAGGTCTGCGACAAAACCCCGGCAACCGCCTCGTCGATCAGGCAGCTCTGGTTGTAGACCGGCAGAACGATGCTGACGAGCGGCTCGGTCCGGCCACCCGCGGCCGGCGCGAGGGCCGGGGCTGCAGCCGCCGGGGGCCGCAACCGGTCGCGCTCGTCGATAGCGGCTTCGAGCGCCCGCCCGGCTTCCGCCAGCCGCCGCCGCAGTGAGGCGGTCTCATCGCGCCACGCGACGAAGCTGTCGGCGAACAAGAGGCCGAGCTTGTTGGCGCGGTTGATTGCGTCGGTCAGGCGCGCCATGACCGGCTGCGCCGCGGTCGAGTCGTTGTCCGGTAGCGGCGGAATGCCGCTTTTTTCGAGCAAACCGGGTTCGAGCCGGTCGAAATGGTCGAGCAGGTAGCGCTGTGCCGCCTCGACCCCGCGCGCCAGCTCGATGGAAGCAGCCAGACGGCTCTGCTCGCCCCGCAGGCGTCGAACTGAGTGCTGCGCCGCCGCGGTCAGCCGCCGATTCTCGCCCGACAGGGCTGCAAATTTCGCGAGCAGCGCCGGAATTGCGGCCGGCCTGATCGCCGACATGTCGAGGACGACGCGTCCGCGGTCGTTTGCGCCCGGCAACGGCTGACTGCTCTCCGACATGTCGGTGCCGCGCTTGCCGTTGCCGTAAATCGCGATCAGTTGGCGGCCGTGCCATTGCGTCTCCGGCTCGCGCTCGGCATCGACCACGCCCAGATGGAGCAATCGCATGCCGGGCCGCAGCTGCGGCGGCAGGCTGTCGAATTCGAAGGTCGCGGCGTGCTCGGCGATCGGCTCCTCTTCCTCGAACGGTACCAGCAGGAGCACGTAGCTGCCGGCGTGCTCGGCCAGCCGCACCAGCGTCTGGCGCCACTCCGTCAGGTGTTCGAGGGTGTTCGAGCAATAGATCACATCGGCCAGCCGCGCTCCCCGATCGACGAGGTTGAGATCGGCGAACCGGAAATCGGGATAGAGCGCGCGGGCCATGTCGATTGCGACCGGCGAGACATCGCCGCCGCTGATCGTCGAACCGGGAAACAGCTGTTGCAGGATGGGCAGCGCATCGCCGACGGCGCAGCCGTAATCGAAAATCGACAAGGCGCGCCCGCGCACGTCTGCGATCAGCCAAGCCGGCAGCTCGCGGCAGCACAGCCCGGCAAAGAATGCGGTCTGTCGCCGCCCGCCTTCGATGACCCAGTCGCCGGCGAACCGCTTGTTCCAGTAATCGACCGAGTTGGCGTGGGCATCCCCCGATTGCGCGGCCATCGCCCGAGCCGATGCGGCGCTCAGGAAGGATCGGCGGCGACCGCCGACGGGGGTGTCGCGGCGGGCGTCGCGTCCAACCGGTATAGGTCGAGCCGGCCGATCGCGAGAGGCGTTCCGGAAGGCGCCGAGACCCGAACCTCGTAATCGGGTCGGTCTTCTCCCTCCCAGATCGAAAACACCATCTCGAATCGCCGCCAGCCGGCGGCCGAGCACAGCCCGAACTTGCGCTGGGCGACGATCCGCCGCGCCTCGTCGCACACCGCGTCCGCCGTGAAATTCGCAAAAACCGGGATCGGTCGGTAAAGGCGCGCCTCGATCTCGGCAACGTAAATGCCAGGGTCCAGCTTGACGTACGGGCCGAACACCATGATGCCCGAAGGCGTGGCCTTGGCGCGCTGGGCGGTCGTGCCGACGATCGCGGTACCCTCGGCGAGGCGAAACCCGCGCCGGAAGAACGGGCCGTCGCCGGGCAGCATCGGCTGGCGGGCGCTGGTCGCCATCGACTGTCGTGCGCCGCCTGTGAAGATCAGCCGCCGCCAGAGTTCCGGGCGCAGGTCGGCGAGCTCGCGAGCCAGCTGCCGGCCGCGTCGGACGGCCTCGTCGCGCGCCTCCCGCGCCGCCGCAAGCTCGCGTTCCAATTCCGCGATCGTTTCCTCGTCGCGCCAGCCGCGTACTCGCAGCGACAGCAGATCGCGGTGCAGGGCACGATTGCGACGCTCCAGCACCAGCAGATCGCGTTCCTGCTGCTTCACCCGGTCGCGCTCGCGGTCGCGCGCCGCAATCAGCGCGGCGACCACATCGGCGGCGCTTCCGTCCGCCTCGGCTGCAGGCGAGGGCGCGGTCTCGCCAGAAGGCGATGCGTCACCGGGCGAGCGGCGCTCCCCGACACGCACGCCCGGCAGCGACACGCGGTCGTCGAGCGTCGTCGAGAGCGCTCTACCCTCGTCCATCGCTGCCTCGCAGCATCATGCCATCCCCCGACCCGATGCCCTCGTCACCTTCCCATATTCGCCTGCGCCGGGAAAGCGCATCCGCCCCCGCAATCCCCGCCGCAGCGGCGACGCAGGACGCTTCGGACTTGCCAGCCGGCCCGCATACGGCCGATATAAAGTGGACCGATGATCGATTCGACCCGCGGCGGGACCGTCGAAGAGGTGCTCCGGAACGGCACGGCTTCTCACATGCAGTCGAACCAAATCGCATCGACCGATTTTGCCGGCGCGCCGACACCGGCTCGCGGGCGGCTGTGGAGCGCGGCCCAGGTGCTCGCCGACATCATGCGACGCGGGCCGCAGCAGCGCAAACCGCCGACCGGCCGCGTTTTCGATCACGCGGCAGTGCGCTACCTGCTGGCCGGATTGTTCGTCATTGTCGCTGAAGTATCGTCATTCGGGATCCTGACCGCGACCGGCCGGTTTCAGGCCTTCCCGTTTTACGCGGCGGTGGTCGGCGGCGCCTGGCTCGGCATCGGACCCGGCTGCCTCTCCTTTGTGCTGTCGGCCATCCTCGCGGCCGATTTCTGGACGCCTAAATTTCTCGACTGGTCTCTAACGTGGGCCGATATCCCATCGTTTATCGGTTTCGTGCTGTTCGCATTGATGAGCCTGGCGTGGAGCGCGCAGCGGGGCCGCGCCGAACGCGTGATGGAGGCGACGATCGCCGAGCGCACCGCCGACCTGGTGCGCACCAACGCCGCGCTGCAGGTCGAGATCGCCGAGCGCGCGGCCGCCGAAGAGGAGCGCCGGCGCACCGAACGCGCGCTGCGCGAGGCCGAGGCGGAGTTGGCGCGGACGCTGCGTCTCGCCACGGTCGCCGAGCTCGCCGCCGCGATCGCCCATGAAATCAACCAGCCGCTTGCCGCGATCGTGGCGAACGGCGCCGCCTGCTCGCGCTCGCTGGCGCAACAGCCGCCGCTTCTCGACAATGCGCGCGAGGCAGCCAGCTGCATCGTCGCCGACGGGCATCGCGCCGGCGACGTGATCGCGCGCATCCGCTCCCTGTTCAACAAGGAACCGCCGCAATGGCGGGCGCTCGATATCAACCAGCTCATCCGCCAGGTGCTCGAACTTGCGCGCGGCCCGATCGAGCGGCAGCGGGTAGCGATGCACGCCGAGCTGATGCAGCCGCTGCCGCCGGTGATGGGCGATCCGGTGCAATTGCAGCAGGTCCTCGTCAACCTGGTGACCAACGCGCTGGAGGCGATGGCGGCGGATGCCGACGGAGGGCGCCGCATCGCGATCCGCTCGCGGGTGGACGACGGCGCGGCGGTCGTCGTGACGGTCGAGGATACCGGCGCGGGTCTTGATCCCGAGCAGCTGGCGCATATTTTCGACAGCTTCTACACGACGAAGCCGGGTGGCATCGGGGTGGGATTGGCGATCAGCCGTTCGATCGTCGAAGCGCATGGCGGCTCGCTGTGGGCGGTGCCTGGCGATAGTGGCGGCGCGCGGTTCGGCATCACCCTGCCGCTGGCGCCGGCGGGCCAGCCGCAACCCGGCGCGTGATCGATCTAAACCCAATGGGTCTAGGGCTGTGTTCCTTATCGCTAGAGCGCCACCCGTGCGGCCGGTCGCCTGGCACGGAGCGCGAGACTATCCTGTACTGGATGCCGGACCAGCCGCCTTATCCGACGGAACCGCGGATTGCCATCGTGGATGACGACCAACCGGTCCGCGAGGCGTTGCAGCGCATGCTCAGATCGCACGGTTTTGCCACCACGGTTTTCGCCTCGGCCGAACAGTTTCTGGCCGGCCCGGGACCGACCCGCACGTCGTGCCTGATCCTCGACGTGCGGATGCCGGGCATGACGGGCCTGGCGCTGCATCAACATCTGGTCTCGCAGGGTTGCCGCATCCCGACAATCCTGATAACAGCGTGCCCGACCAGTGCGGAACGGGAGCGGGCGGTCGCGAGCGGCGCGTCCTATCTGGCGAAGCCGCTCGGCGAGCGGGTCTTGCTCGACGCGGTGCGGGACGTGCTGGCGCGCGGCGAGCAGGCCGCGGCGGAGGGCCTGCCGCGCTAGTCGGAGCCGCGGCGGGGCGACCCGAGACAGGGCAGACCGGGGACTAGGCTTGAGCGAGAGTACTGTTGCGCCGGCGCCGGCGGCCATGTCGCGTCCCGCAGCGCTGCCGCTGCACCTGCGCCGCCTCGAGGCGGAGGCAATCGCGATCCTGCGCGAGGTCGCCGCCGAGTTCCGCAACCCGGTGCTGCTCTATTCGATAGGCAAGGATTCAAGCGTTCTGCTGCACCTCGCCCGCAAGGCGTTCTACCCGGCCAACCTGCCGTTCCCGCTCCTGCACATCGACACGACCTGGAAATTCCGCGAGATGATCCGGTTTCGCGATGCGACCGCACGCGAGTTCGGGCTCGAGCTGATCGTCCACACCAACCAGGAGGGCCTGGCGCGCGGCATCAACCCGATCGCCTCGGGTTCGGCGCTGCATACCGAGGTCATGAAGACCGAAGCCTTGAAGCAGGCGCTCGAGCGCCACGGCTTCGACGCCGCGATCGGCGGCGCGCGCCGCGACGAGGAGAAGTCGCGCGCCAAGGAGCGCATCTTCTCCTTCCGCGACGCTGCCGGTCAGTGGGACCCAAAGAACCAGCGTCCGGAACTCTGGAACCTCTTCAACGGCAGGATCGGTCCCGGGGAGAGCATTCGCGTCTTTC
>DATEKP010000123.1:0-8113 GCA_035277405.1 Allostellaceae bacterium
CCTTGACCGTGATCGGCCCGACGCAGACGGCGCGCCGCGCGACATTCTCGCCGGTCATCCGGGCATAGGCCGCGACAAAGTTGGGATGCGGCCCGGTGTCGAGCCGCAGCTTCGCCGGCTCGTGCCCGGCAAACCCGGTGAGCCGGTCGGCGACATAGGTCGAATAGCCCGGTTTCGACATCTCGCCGTCATTGACGACATCGACCCCGCTCGCCACCTGCCGGCGCACGATGCCGGCGACCGCCTCGCGGGTCAGCCGATCGAGCTCGGCCGCGTCGTAGGCCTCGCCGCGGTCCTTTTTGATCAGCAGCGCGCGCAGTTCGGGCGGACGCGGCAGGCTGCCGGTATGGGTCGTCAGAATGCGCTCGCGGCTCGTCTGCATCGTCTGTTCCCCCCAATTCGGACGCCATCCCAATCGATAAAATGTCACCGTAGTTGCTTCACCCGCTCCAGGAAAACGGGGCGAAATGGCCGTTGTTGCCGCGATCCGCGAGGTCGAGGGCGAGGCCGAAGCCGGTGATTCGCAATGCCTTGGCGCGCGCCAGCGCGAGGCGGCGGCCGGCGGGATGGCCGGTATTGTCGATGTAATAGGGGTCGCCGCTGCGGTTGCGCGACAACACGCCCGCGATCTCGAACGAGGCCACGTACGGGATCGCGGCGCGGCGCGTGTTGCCCTCGACCGTGAACTCGACCGGCTTGTATTCAACGCCGCGGAAATCGCCGACCAGGTGGGTGCGGATTGCGCCCGGCGGCCCGCCGGCCTCGCCGCCGGCAATCGCCGCCAATTCGCGGCGCCGCTCCGCGTCCGCACCGGCATCGACGACGACCCCGAAAATCCAGTTGCCGTCGGCCATGACCCGGCCCGAGCGGATGACCAGCGCGAATTTGCAGCCGTCGAGCCGCACCGCACCGGCGCGCCCCTCGTCGATGCGGAAGGCCATCACCGCCAGGCAGTTCTCGGCGGTCGCCGGTCCCTGCGGGTTGGTGTAGATGCACGGGCACAGATAGTCGCAATTGCAGCTTTCCATGTATTCGCCGCGCAGCGACCACTTCGGTTCGGGCATGACGGCTTCCTCCCATCCGGTCAGCGAGGCGGCAGCGGCGGCGGCTGGTCCGCATCGAGCTGCATGTCGAACGCGGTCAGCATTGCCGCCGTACCGGCATAATGGCCCATCAACGCGACCAGATCGACAAGCCGGCGCCGGCCGAATTGCGCGAGGGCGCGGGCGAAGATCGCCGAGGCGACCTTGCGCTCGGTGAACATCCCGCGGCCCAGTTCGACGACAACGGCGTCTACCGGGTCGAGGCCGCCGGTATCGCGCCGGTGCCGGATCGTGTCCACGATGTCCGGCGCAACGCCCTGGCGTACCGCCTCGGCCTCATGCGCGGCCCAAATGAACTGGCTGTCGAGTTCGCGCGCAGCGACGAGGATCGCCAGCTCGCGCAACCGCCCGCCGAGCCCCGCCTCGCGACGCAAATAATCGTTGAGCGGGCGCGAGCGCCGCGACAATTCGGGGCTGTGCAGCTGGATGCCGCCCGGCCCGCGCAACCCGCGTAGGGTCCCGCCGTTCGGGTCGGCCAGCCGGTCGTAGACGGCGGCCGTCTCCGGGTCGAGCTGCCGCCGGTCGGGCAGCGGCAGGCGGCAGCCGGACTGCGGGTCGATGTCCGCGGGATGCACGGTTCGCCGCCGCGCCTGTCTCAGCCGCGGCGCGGGGTGTGCTTTGTCAGGAATTGCTTGACGCGGGCCCGGGCGGCGGTAAGCGCCGCGCCGGTCTTCCATTCCGCGATGAACTCGCAGTTCGGCAGCAGTTTCGAGAGTTCCTCGGAGATCGGATAAGGGTGCGCCTCGTCGTTGCCGGCGAGCACCAGGCATGGCGCCTTGACGGTCTTCGGGAATTCGCGGTCGACGCTGTAGGCGAAGCCCGGCGCGTAGAGATTGCGGCAGAAGGCATCGAGCACCTGCGGGGTCGCCTCGGGGTGGTCGGCCAGGGTCTCGGCCCAGCTGTTGAAGCGGGCCGGACGGCCGGGCGCCATCGGCCCGACGCGGCCGATCGGCTGCGCCAAGACGGCGCTCTCGACCCGCTCGGGGTGGTGCTTCAGCATGTTCAGGATGAACGACCCGCCGATGCACTGGCCGTACAGATGGCAGCGGTCGATGCGCAGGTGGTCGAGCACCGCGATGTGGTCGGCGGTGTAGGAGTCCCAGCCGTCCTGGGCGGTGATCGGGGCGCGCGAGCGGCCGCCGGCGTTGCGTTGATCCATCGCGATGACGCGGAAATCGCCGCTGAACTCGGTCGTCGGGTTGATGGGCGCCGAGGGTTGGCCCCACACCGCGATCGTCGATTGCAGCCCGGCCGGCGCGAAGGTCAGGATCGGAAACCCCTGGCCGAACTCCTCGTAATAGATTTCGGCGCCGTGATGTTGAAAGCTCGGCATGACTGGCCTCCCTTCCCTCAAACGGCCAATCAACGCCATCCGCCGGCGGGTGAGTCAAGGGCGCGCTCTCCCTCAAACAGGGCGATCGCATTCGAGTCCTCCCCCTGGATGGACCATCGAGGAGGAGGGAGTACACAAGGCAACTGCGGTAGCCCGGCTGTTCAAAATGTGATCGTCGTGCGCAGGCCGATCACCAGTTCGTTGCCGAGCCGCCGTATCGGATCGTGCGGGTTAGCGGCGGCGCCGCCGGGGTCGATCGCGTATTGCAGGTCCGGCTGCACGGCCCACCACGGCGCCGCCTGATACTGATAGGTGATCTCGATGACGTGCTCGGCGTCGCGCACCGGGAACGGGATGCCGGCGAAACGCCCGACATCGCGGTCGAAGGCGCTGGCGCCGTTGCCGACATGCGCCCAGTCGTAGCTGATGCCGAATGTATCGTCATCGCGGCCGGGAAAGGGCGCCTTCAGGTTCAGCCCCACATTGAGCGCCCAATCGACGAGGTTGCGGTCGCCGGGCGCACCCATAAGGCGAAGAAAGCCGCCGAGCGCGCGCGGCCCCGCCGCCGCCCGCCACAATTGCCGATCGACGACGCCGTAGAGGCTGAAATTGCCGCGATGCTGGCGCGCGATGCCGCTGCTCGCGGGATCGGCCAGCGACAGCCCGGCCGCATCGAAGCGGCGATCGGGAAACCGCGCGGTATCGAACCACATGCCGAGTTTGTAGGTGCCGGAGAGCGCGGCGTCGGGTGGGGCGTACTGGATTTCGGCGATCCACAACGCGCCGGTACCGAGGTTGAAGCGGGTGCCGGATGCCTCCCCGTCGCGGCGCTGCGGGTCGTCGAAGAACGGCCCGCCGGGCGGGTTGTCGTCGAACACGCCGGCCAGCACGGTCAGTGCCTTGGTCGGCTTCGCCCGCAGGCGGATGCCGAGCGAGGACAGCGGATAGGCCGGTCCGCCGGCGTAGAGATCGACCGAGGGCAGGGCCGGCCAGCCCATCGCCGTGTTGAAGTAAAGCGCCGCGTAGCTGCTGGTGATGAATTCCTGGTCGAGGCTCTGCTGGCCGATTTTCACGTCAATGCCGGCCGGGAACTCCTGCTGCAGCCACAATTCCCACAGCCGGGTCGCGCGGTCGGCCTCGATGCCGCTGGCGGTCTGGATCGTCAGCAGATTGTCGGCGCTGAGACTGCGGCCATGGATCTGCAACGCGCTGACGAAGAACGTGCCGCCCGACCAGTGGAAGGCCTTCTTGGTATCGAGCTTGAGGCTGGCGGTGGTCAGCCCGTCATAGGCGAAGCCGCGGCGAACCCCACCCGTCACATTGCCCAGCACCTCGCTGACTTCACTGAGCGAGAGCGTGGCGCCGAACTCGTCGAGCGCCGGACGCAGCCCGCCGAGATCGCCGAGCAGATTGGGCCGGTCCCATAAACCGGCCGGCGACCCCGGCTTCTGCGCGTCGGAAGCGCTTTGCGCCAGCGCCGGCACCACGGCGAGCATCAACAGAAGAGCCGGCGCGAGACACCGCGGGCCGCGACCGATGGGCATGCGAGTTCGGCTCCCGATATCCGCTGTCGAGCATATTATCGGGCAAGCGGCCCGCCGCCGAGGCAGCATCGGCGTTTTGCGTCCTTCGAGACGGGTTCCGACGTTCTGCCGGAACCCTCCTCAAGATGACGAGAAGTTACTGATGGCATTGAAGAAAGTCGTCATCCCTGAGGAGCCCGCGCAGCGGGCGTCTCGAAGGACGCATAGCGTTTATCCAATTGCAAACCGAGATACCACCGCCGGCGACCGTCGATTGCGTGGTTCAAACGATACGTTATATCATTTCTGCGGAGCGTCGGACTCTGCGCAAGATCGTCATTCCGGGGAGCGGCGAACCCGGAATCGACATTCCAGCGGCCGGTGTTCGTGGATTCCGGGCTCGCGGACCTCGTCCGCGCCCCGGAATGACCAGAGATTACGCGCAAAGCGGACCAGCAGGAGGCGTGCGATTGAGACGGCTCGACCGCGCTTTCGCCGTTCTCGCTTTGCTGGTCTCGCCTTCCGTTGCGGCGGGGCAGCCGGTCATCGTCGCCGCGGAGAATTTTTACGGCGATGTGGCGCGGCAGATCGCCGGGCCCGCGGCCGGGGTCGTCAGCATTCTGAACAATCCCGAGCAGGACCCGCATTTGTTCGAGGCGAGCCCGTCGGCGGCGCGGGCGATCGCCGCCGCCCGCATCGTCATCTATAACGGCCTCGGCTACGACCCGTGGATCGAGAATCTGCTTCACGCGGCGGGCGGCGGCGACCGCAAGGCGATCGTTGTCGCCGAGCTGACCGGCGGCAAGCCCGGCGACAATCCGCATTTGTGGTACGCGCCGGGGACGATGCCGGCCCTGGCGACGGCGCTGGCGGATGCACTCGGAGAGATCGACCCGGCGCACCGGGCCGATTACCGCCGGCGCCTCGCCACGTTCCGCCATTCGCTCGCGCCGATCGACGCAACGATCGCTGACATGCGCCAGCGTTTCTCCGGCGCTCCGGTCGCCGCCACCGAGCCGGTGTTCGGGCCGATGCTGACGGCGCTGGGATTGCAGGTGCGCGACGACCGCTTCCAACGCGCAGTCATGAACGGCACCGAGCCGAGCGCCTCCGCCATCGCCGGGTTCGAGGACGACCTGAAGAACCGCCGGGTCAAACTGCTCATCTATAACCGGCAGGTGAACGAGCCGGTGGCGCGGCGCATGGTCGGAATCGCCGAAGCCGCCAGCGTGCCGGTCGTGCCGGTCAGCGAAACCGAGCCGCCGGACCAGAGCTACCAGAACTGGATCGCGGAGGAACTCGATGCGCTGCACCGGGCGCTCGCGCGGTGATGCGGCGATGAACGCGATCGCGCTGCGCGATGTCACGCTGGCATTCGGCCGGCGCATCGTGCTGGCCGATGTCAATCTCGACATCGCCGAGGGCGAGTTCGTCGCGGTGCTCGGCCCCAATGGCGCCGGCAAGACGACGCTGCTGCGCGCGGTGCTCGGGCTGGTGCCGCCGCTGCGCGGCGAGATCAGCGTGCTCGGGCGGCTGGCGCGGCGCGGCAACCCGGCGGTCGGCTATCTGCCGCAAGCCTCGGCTGCCGGCTTCGGTGTGCGGATCAGCGGTCGCGAGTTCGTCGCCAGCGCGGTCAACGGGCACCGCCTTGGCCTGCCGATCGCCGGCCGGCGCGGACGCAACGAAGTCGAGCGGGTGCTCGACCTCGTCGGGGCGGCGGCGCTCGGGCGCCGGCCGCTCGGCGAACTCTCGGGCGGCGAGCGGCATCGGCTGCTGCTGGCGCAGGCGCTGATCGGACGGCCGCGACTGCTGCTGCTCGACGAGCCGCTGATCAGCCTCGACCCGCACCGCGAGCGGGAAGCGGTCGAGATCGTAAGGCGGGTGCAACGCGAACTCGGCATCGCCGTGCTGTTCAGCGCGCACGAGATCAACCCGCTGCTCGGCGCGATCGACCGGGTGCTGTATCTCGGCGCGTGCCGGGCCGAGATAGGCACGGTCGCGGAGGTCGTCACCGGCCCGGTGCTGTCGCGCCTCTACGGCGTGCCGATCGAGGTGGTGCGGCTTGATGGCCGGATTTTTGTGATGTCGGGCGGGCAGCCGGTCGAAGTCGCCGCGCATCGCCACGCAGCCCATGCGTGGCCCGCGCACGATTTCGCGCGGACGCATTGAGCCGATGCTGGAATACGAGTTCATGCGCAACGCCTTCGCCGCTGCCGGCGCGGTCGCGGTGATGGCCGGCGCGGTCGGTTATTTCCTCGTGCTGCGCGGCCAGAGCTTCGCCGGCCACGCGCTGGCCCATGTCGGCTTTGCCGGCGCCACCGGCGCGATCCTGCTCGGCTTGGCGCCGCTGTGGGGATTGCTGGCGGCGACCGTCGCCGCCGGCATCGGCATGGGCGCGCTTGGCGAGCGGCTGGCACAGCGCGACGTCGCGATCGGCCTCATATTGGCGTTGTCATTGGCGCTCGGGCTGTTGTTCCTGCATTTCTTCACGTCGTCCGCGGCGCAGGCGACGGCGCTGTTGTTCGGCAACGTGCTGGCGGTCGATCGCGCCGCAATGCGGACGCTGTTGGCGCTCGCCGCCCTGTGCCTCGCGCTGCTCGCAATCATCTCGCGGCCGCTCTTGTTCGTCAGCCTGCAGCCGGAACTGGCCGAGGCAAGGGGCGTGTCGCCGCGGCTCCAGGGCGTGCTGTTTCTTGCGCTCGTCGCGCTGGCCACGGCGGAATGCGCCCAGATCGTCGGTGTGCTCTTGGTGTTCGCGCTGATGATCGGTCCGGCGGCGGCGGCGCAACGACTGACCGGCTCGGTGGCCGGCGGCATCGGGCTGGCGTGCCTGCTCGGCCTCGCCGAGGCCTGGGCCGGCATTGCGCTTGCCTACGCGAGCGATTGGCCGACCAGCTTCTGGATTACTGCGCTGAGCGTCGCGGTCTACCTCGCGACCGCGCTGCCCCGGCCGAGCCGGCGCCCCGCCGCGGTCTCGGCTGCCTAGCTCGGGTGGTAGCAGGCGGCGCAGGTACCCTCGATTTCGACGACGGCGTTGCCCGGGTGGAAGCCCTCACGCTCGGCGGCGTCTTCCAGGGCCTGCGCCGCCGCCCGGTCCTCGATCTCGGCGACCGTGCCGCATTGCTGGCAGATCAGGAACTGCGCGGTGTGGCGATGGCCGCTCTCGACGCAGGCGATAAAGGCATTGAGCCGTTCGAGCTTGTGGATGAGCCGCTGCGCCAGCAGAAAATCGAGCGCGCGGTAGACCGTCGGCGGCACCGCGCCGGTGCGGCTGCGGCGCAGGCGGTCGAGGAGCTGATAGGCGGTAGGCGGCGCGTCGGCTTCGAGGATCAGGCGCAAGACTTCGCGCCGCAAATCGGTCAGCCGGGCGCCGCGGCCGGTGCAGGCCTGCGCCGCCGCTTCCAGCTGTACCGCGATCGCGTTCCGCCCCGCCGCGCTCATCGCCCGCCTCGCAATAGGCGCCGCGGCGAGCCTACACGATCCGACAGCGAAATTCATCCGAGGGAAGCGCCTGCTCCTCAGCCGCATTGCCGGCGGGGCGGCGATCTACTACCCTTTTGTTGCGAACATTTCGATTGCCGCCGCGGCGACCGGGGGCTCCCGTCAGCGGGAGGCGCTTATGGCCACGATCGATCTGAAGGCGCTGGTCGGCCGCCTTGACGAGACGTGCCGCCGGGCGCTCGAAGCCGCCGCCGGCCTGACCCTGTCGCGCACCCACTACAATGTCGAGATCGAGCACTGGCTGTTGAAGCTGCTCGATGTCGCCGACGGCGACGTGCCGGCGATCATGCGGCATTACGAGGTGGACGAGGCGCGGCTGCGGGCCGATCTCGGCCGCGCCCTCGACCGCATGAAGACAGGCAACGCGCGCGCTCCCGCGCTGTCGCCGGAAATCGTCGAGGCGGCCAAGCAGGCCTGGCTGTTCGCCTCGCTCGAACAAGGCTCGGGCCGGGTGCGCTCGGGCCACCTGCTGTGGGCATTGCTCGCCGACGAGACATTGGCGCGCCGCGCGCGCGACGCCTCGGGGCAATTGCTGCGCATCTCGGCCGATTTGCTGAAGCGCGATTTCGCCGCCGTGACCACCGGCAGCAGCGAGGCTTCGGGCGCCGCCCTGCCGCTCGACGGCGCGCCGGCCGCGCCCGGCTCGGACGGCG
>DATEKP010000124.1:0-15819 GCA_035277405.1 Allostellaceae bacterium
CAATTCCTCGAGAACAAGCTGAAGTTCAGCCCCTATATCGGCGAGGCGGTGGTGTTTGGCGATGCCCGCCCGTTCGTCACCGCGATCGTCGCGATCGACGCGGCGACGGTCGGCACCTGGGCCGAGCGGCGCAATCTCGCCTATACCTCGTTCCAGGATTTGAGCGCCCGGCCCGAGGTGCGCGGGCTGATCGCCGACGAAGTGCGCAAGTGCAATGCCGGCCTGCCGCCGGCCATCCAGATCCGCCGCTTTCTGGTGCTCAACAAGGAATTCGACGCCGACGACGACGAGATCACCCGGACGCGCAAAATCCGCCGCCGCTTCGTCGCGGAGAAATACGCCGCGATCGTCGAGGCCTTCTACAACGACGACGCAGCGGTCGAGGTCAGCGCCGAGATCACCTACGAGGACGGCCGCAAGGCGATGCTGCGCTCGACCTTGGCGATCGGCGATGTCGAGGCCGAGGAGGTTGCCGCCGCACCGGCCCGCGAGAAGGCCTATGCTTGATATTCCCTGGCGTTTCGTCGCGATCCTGACGGCCAACGGCCTCCTGGTCGGGGCGATGTATGCGCTGGTCGCGCTCGGCTTCGTGCTGATCTACAAGGCGACCGACGCGATCAATTTCGCGCAGGGCGAATTCGTCATGTTCGCCGGGTTTCTCGCGGCGGCGACGATCGGCTTTGCCGGGCTGCCGTGGTGGGCCGGCGCGCTGGCCGCGACGGCCGGCATGGTCGTGCTCGGCTTCGGCCTCGAACGGGTCGTCTTGCGGCCGTTGATCGGGCGGCCGGTCATCGCCGTCGTGATGGCGACGATCGGTCTCGCGGCGGTGCTGCGCGGCACCGCGACGCTGGCTTTCGGCGCCGGCGTCCAGACGATCCCATTGCCGATCGGCACGACGCCGGTGCTGATCGGGCCCTTGATCCTGCCGCCGATCGAGATCGTCGGCGGTGCCGTCAGCATCATCTTTCTCGCCGGGTTCAGCTGGTTTTTCCTGAAGAGCCGCATCGGCATCGCGATGCGCGCCGTCGCCGACAGCCAGCAGGTGTCGATGGCGATGGGGATCAATGTGCGCCGCTATTTCGCGCTGGCCTGGGCGCTCGGCGGCGTGGTGTCGGCGCTGGGCGGCATCTTGTGGGGCGCGATGCTGGCGGTCGACAGCCAACTCGCACTGGTCGGGCTTAAGGTGTTCCCGGTGGTGATCCTGGGCGGTCTCGACTCGATCGTCGGCGCGGTGGTCGGCGGGCTGGTGGTCGGCGTCGTCGAGAACCTCGCCGCCGGGTTTCTCGACCCGATGGTCGGCGGCGGCACCAAGGATTTCGTGCCGTATCTGTTGATGATCGCCGTCCTGATGGTGCGCCCCGAGGGCATCTTCGGCCGCCGCCGCATCGAGCGCGTGTGAATCGATGGATCGCTTTATCACAATCTACCGTCACCCCCGCGAAAGCGGGGGTCCAGGGGCAAGCGCCTCGACTCGCGGCTCCTGGATTCCCGCTTTCGCGGGAATGACGGATGCAGCGGCCGGCTGAGCGGAGCATCCGATGTTTCACCGCGAAGCGGGCGTGTTCAAGACGAGCTACGCCGCCGATATGGGGCTCTACCCGCTGCCGATCGCGCGCTGGTCGGTGGCGGCGCTCTTGGCGCTGTTCATCCTCGTCGTGCCGCTCCTCTTCGGCCCCTACCTGATCACGATTATCAACCTGATCCTGATCGCGGTCGTCGGCGCGCTCGGCCTCAACATCCTGGTCGGCTACACAGGGCAGATTTCGATCGGCCACGGCGCCTTCATGTCGGTCGGCGCCTACACCGCGGCCAATCTGATCACCCGCATCCACGCGCCGTTCTGGGTCGCGCTGCCGGCCGGCGGGCTGATGGCGGCGCTGATCGGCGCCGTCGTCGGCATCCCCTCGCTCCGGATCAAGGGCATCTATCTGGCGATCGCCACGCTTGCCGCGCAGTTCATCATCGAATGGACGATCAATCACGTCACCTGGATCTCGGGCGGCATCGAAAGCTCGATCCAAGTGCCGCCGCCTTCGGTGTTCGGGACCCGGCTCGAGAGCCAGTACCAGCTCTATTTCTTCCTGTTGTTCTTCGCGGTGGTGGCGATCGTCGCGACCCTGAACCTGGTGCGCAGCCGCATCGGCCGCGCCTTTATCGCGATCCGCGACCAGGACATCGCGGCCGAGATCATCGGTATCAACATCTTCCGCTACAAGCTCTACGCGTTCGCGATCTCTTCGTTCTACGCCGGCGTCACCGGCGTGCTCTACACCTATTACCTCGGCATCGCGAATTACGAGCAGTTTCAGCTCGACGTCTCGATCGATTACCTGGCGATGGTGATCATCGGCGGCCTCGGCTCGGTGCTGGGCTCGGTATTCGGCGCCATCTTCATCACCGTCTTGCCGATCGTGACGCGCATCGTGTTGAGCGATTTCGGCGGCATGGTGTTTTCCAGCGCCACGATCGCCAATATGGTCTCCAACCTGAGGCTGGTGATTTTCGGCGTTCTGATCATACTGTTCCTGGTCGCCGAGCCGGAAGGCCTCAACCGCTTGTGGCAGAACATTCGCAATTACTTCCGGATCTGGCCATTTTCTTACTGAGACGAACAACGCAAAGGGAGGAAGTGCTATGAGGAGACTATCGACCAGGCTGGGCGCGATCGCCGCCGGGGTGCTGGCGGGCCTCGCCTATGCGGGCGGCGCGCAGGCAGAGGACAAGACGATCACGATCGGCGTCCAGTGCGACCGCACCGGCGCGACGCAGCTGGTCGGCTCGGTGCTGTGCCCGGGTTCGCACGACTACATCTCGCTGATCAACTCGCAGGGCGGGGTCGACGGCTGGAAGATCAACGATCCCGAGATCGACCAGCAATACAAGGTGCCGCTCGCGGTCGAGGCCTACGCGCGCGAGAAGCAGGAAGGCGCGATCGGCATCATGATCTACGGCACGCCGATCACCGAGGCGCTCAACGCCAAGCTCGAGCAGGACAAGATCCCGGGCAGCTCGCCCGGCTTCGGCATCGCCGCCTCGGCGGCCGGCGGCTTCTACCCGTATCTGTTCCCGATCGCGGCGACCTACTGGTCGCAGGCGGCGGCCGGCGTCCAGTTCGCCAAGGAGCAATTGGGCGGCAGCCTGAAGGGCAAGAAGATTGCCTACATCTTCTACGACAACCCGGCCGGGCATGAGCCGCTGCCGATCCTCGACGCGCTTGCGAAGACCGAAGGCTATACGCTGCAGACTTTCGCGGTGCCGCCGCCGGGCGTCGATGTCAGCGCCCAGGTGTTGCAGATCGCCCAGAGCTATAAGCCCGATTTCGTGATCGACCATACGTTCGGCAAATCGCCGGCCTTGATCATCAAGGGGCTGAAGCAAAACGGCTATCCGCTCGACAAGGTGGTCGCGCTGGTGTGGGCCTCGGGCGAGGCCGACATTCAGGCGGCTGGCGGCTGGCAGGCGGCGCAGGGCTACAACACGATGCAGTTCGCCGGGGCCGGCGAGGACTACCCGGTGATCAAACAGATCAAGGAGATGTACAAGAAAGAGGGCAAGCCGGTGCCCGACACGATCAAGAGCACGGTCTACTACAACCGCGGCGTCTTCCAGGCCGCGATCTGGGTCGCCGCGCTGAAGAACGCGCTGCAGGTGACGCACGGCAAAAAGCCGACCGGCACCGATGTCAAGAAGGGCTTCGAGATGATCAAGGACTTCCAGCTCGGCGGGCTGGTGCCGCCCTTGACCGTCACGCCGGAAGACCACGAAGGCGGCGGCTGGGTGCAGATCTTCCGGGTCGAAGGCAACGGGTTCAAGAAGATGACCCCGTGGATCCAGGCCTACCGCCAGCTCGTCGTCGACACCGCCAAGAAGACGGCCGAAAAGCTGGCCGCGAAGTAAGCGATGCGGCAAGGCTGTCCGAAATGAGGCTAAGTGCCCAGATTCTGAATTCGCAGCATCCCCATCTCGTCACCCCGGCGCAGGCCGGGGTCCACTTCTTCCGTGGATACCGGCCTTCGCCGGTATGACGAGATGGTATTGGCAGGTTGCTATAACCGCAGCCGCCGCAAAAGCCGGGACTGCGGGGTTGCTCAACGACCTCCGTGCCTGTCCAACAACGCTTCAACCGTTCAGAGGAGTACCGCCGTGAAACGCAGCCTTGTAGCGATCCTGGCCTTGGGCCTCGTCGGCGGCGGTTTTGCCGGTGTCGCACACGCCCAGAAGACGATCATGATCGGCGAGCAATGCGACCGTACCGGCGCGACCCAGATCACCGGGGTCGCGCTGTGCCCGGCGGTCAAGGACTACATCGATCTGGTCAATTCGCAGGGCGGCGTCGGCGGCTACACGATCAAGCTCGTCGAGATTGACAACCAGTACAAGGTGCCGTTGGCGATCGAGGCCTACCAGCGCGAGAAGGGCGAAGGCGCCGTCATCATGATGCCGTACGGCACGCCGATGATCGAGGCGCTCTACAAGAAGCTCGGCGAGGACAAGCTCCCGGCGACGACCCCCGGCTTCGGCATCGCCGCAGCCGCCGACGGCACGCGCTTCCCGTACGTCTTCCCGGTGGCGGCGACCTACTGGTCGCAATCGGCGGCCGCGGTCAAGTTCGCCAAGGACAAGCTCGGCGGCAGCCTGAAGGGGAAGAAGATCGCCTACATCTTCTACGACAACCCGGCCGGGCGCGAGCCGCTGCCGGTGCTCGATGCGCTGAAGAAGATCGAGGGTTTCGAGCTGCAGACCTACGCCGTGCCGCCGCCGGGGGTCGATGTCAGCGCACAGGTGCTCGACATCACGCAGCGCTACCGCCCCGATTTCGTGATCGACCACCTGTTCGGCAAGGCGCCGGCGCTGGCGATCAAGGGGTTCAAGCAGAACGGCTACCCGCTCGACAAGGTAATCGGGCTGGTATGGGCCTCCTCCGAAGCCGACATCAAGGCCGGCGGCGGCTTCGCCCAGGCGCAAGGCTACAACGCGATGCAGTTCGCCGGCGCCGGCGACAACTACCCCGTGCGCCAAGAGATCAAGGCCATGTACCAGAAGGAGGGACGCAAGCCGGCTGACCAGATGGACGACAACACCGTCTATTACAATCGCGGCCTGTTGCAGGCGGCGGTGATCGTCGAGGGAATCCGCAACGCGCTGAAGGCGACCGGCGGCAAGCAGCCGACGGGCACCGACATCAAGCACGGCCTCGAACAGATCCACGACTTTACGCTGGGCGGCCTCGTTCCGCCGCTCAAGGTGACCGCGGAGGACCACGAGGGCGGCGGCTGGGTGCGCGTGTTCCAGGTCAAGGGCGACGGCCTCGTCCCCGAGACCGACTGGTTCCGCGCCTATACCGACACGGTCAAGTCCGTCTTGAACCAGGCCAAGTCGGGCTGATGCTGGCGCTCAACAACATCGAGGTCGTCTATGACGGCGTCATCCTGGTCTTGAAGGGCGTGTCGCTGAACGCCGAGGAGGGGCACATCACGACCCTCCTCGGCGCCAACGGCGCCGGCAAGACGACGACGTTGAAGGCGATCTCGGGCCTCCTGCACACCGAACGCGGCGAGGTGACGAAAGGCAGCGTCGAACTGGACGGCGAACGGCTCGACCGGCTGCAGCCGTTCGACGTCGTCAAGCACGGCATTGTGCAGGTGTTCGAAGGACGGCGGGTGTTCGAGAACCTGACGGTCGAGGAAAACCTCGTCGCCGGCGCGCACAGCCGGCGCGACTTCGCCGCCGTCAAAGCCGCGATCGAGCGGGTCTATGACAGTTTTCCGGTGCTGAAGGAGCGGCGCAATTCGTCGGCCGGCTATCTGTCGGGCGGCGAGCAGCAGATGCTGGTGATCGGCCGCGCGCTGATGTCGGAGCCGAAGGTCATCCTCTTGGACGAACCCTCGCTCGGGCTGGCGCCGATGCTGGTCGCGGAGATTTTCGAGGTGGTCCGCCGCCTCAAGGACGAGCAGGGGCTGACGGTGCTCTTGGTCGAGCAGAACGCCGCGCTGGCGCTCGACATCGCCGATCACGGCTACGTCATGGAGAATGGCCGCATCGTGCTGGAAGGCCCGGCCGACAGCCTGCGCCAGAATTCCGACATCAAGGAGTTCTACCTCGGCCTCAACGAAGCCGGCGCCCGCAAATCCTACCGCGACACCAAGCACTACCGCCGCCGCAAGCGCTGGCTGTCGTAACGCCCGCCCATCGTCATGGCCGGACTTGTACTTGTTCCGGCCATCCACGCCTTCTACGCTGCTTCGGTCTCCTGGATGACCGGGTGAAGTAACTTGTAGGATGGGCTGAGCATCGCGAAGCCCATCAAATTCACACCGAGGCGGTGAGACAGCGAGGGTTAGCGGCCTGTCCGACCGAATGAACCCGTCATTCCCGCGCAAGCGGGAATCCAGGGCAAGCGACGGACGGCGGCCCCTGGACCCTCCCCGGACTTGATCCGGGGATCACGCGGGGGTGACGGCAAGTGATCGCACCTGATCGGATACGGCTTTTGACATCTCGCCGTCTCGCTATCTCATTGTGCAAATTTTGTCGGATGATGGGCTTCGCTTGGCTCAGCCCATCCTACGGGGTTTCGCATGCCCGACGCTCTCCCGCGCATCGCCGTGATCGGCACCGGCGGCACGATCTCCTCGCTCGGCGCCTCCAGCCTCGACGTGCTCGATTATCCCGATTTCGGGCGGAAATTGTCGGCCGAGGCATTGCTCGACCGCTTTCCGGAGACCCGCCTCGTCGCCGATCCGCTGCCGGTGGCGTTCCGCGCCGTCGGCTCGACCGCGATCGGCCCCTCCGACTGGCTCGAACTGCGCGCGCTGATCCACCGCGTGGCCGCCGATGACCCGGACCTCGCCGGCTTCGTCATTCCGCACGGCACGGCCACTCTCGAAGAAACCGCGTTCTTCCTGAACCTGACGCTCGCCGTAAAACAGCCTGTCGTGCTGGTCGGTGCGCAGCGCCCGGCGAGTGCGCTTGGCACCGATGCCGGCACCAATCTCGTCAACGCATTGCAGGTCGCCGGCTGCGCCGAGGCGCGCGGCATGGGCGTGCTGGTCGTCATGAACAACGAAATCCACCCGGCGCGCGACGTCGTCAAAACCTCGACTTACCGGGTGCAGACCTTCCGCTCGCTCGATTACGGCGCACTTGGCCACGTCGATGGCGACGGCCCCCATTTCTACCGCGCGCCGTTGAAGGCGCACATGCCCGACACCCCGTTCGCCGGCCAGAAGATCGCCAGCCTGCCGCGCGTCGATATCATTTATTCGTACGCCGGCGCCGATGGCGACCTCGTCGCCGCGGCGGTCGCGGCCGGCGCCAAGGGCCTCGTCTCGGCCGGGTTCGCGCCCGGGACGCCGAGCCCGGCGCAGCAGGCCGCCTTCGTCGAGGCCGCCAATTCCGGCATCGTCGTCGTGCAATGCAGCCGCGCCACCGGCCGCATCGCGCTACGCCGCCGGCTGCGCGAGACCGGCATCGTCGCCGGCGAGGATCTGAGCCCACAAAAAGCTCGCATCCTGCTGCAGCTGATGCTGCTGACGACGACCGGTATCGACGAAATCCAGCAGGCCTTCCAGAGCTACTGAAGCAGCGCGCGCCGCAGGCGCGTGCCGCCGGCGCCTACAAATCCTCGGCGGTGATCAGCGAACGGTCCACCAATTCGCCGATTTTCAACGCCTCGGCGTAAATGCGCTGATATTGCGGGTCGGCGGACAGCGCCTGCATCGCCCTGCCGTAACCGGCCCAATCCGCGAACGCGATCGCGACATAGACCTTACCGGCATCGGGACCGGCATGGCACGCCCCGATCCGCACCGAGGTCGCGCCCTGAGCCTTCAGCAACGGAGCGATCTCGCGGGCGACCGGACGCGCCTGTTCGATATTGACCTTCCAACGCGACACGGCGATGACTGCCATCACATCTCCTCCCGGCTGAGTGTTTCTAGCGTTTTTCTTTAATTTTAAGTTCCGGGAAACGAACGTGCAACGGCTACAGCGCCGGCGGGTTCTCGTCGATGACCTGTTCGGCGAGGGAATTGTCGACCGCGACCTCGTAGGGCGTTCCCTTGGCGAAGCCACCGGAGACCAGCGCCCCGACCAGCCGCTCGTAGCCGTCGCGCGGCAGGATCGGGTCCGGGCTCCAGATGTCGAGCGCGCGGTAGCGCGCGACCGCGGAGCGCAGCAGCGGCTGCGGCACGCTCGGGAAATACGGCCGGATCACATCGGCGACCGCCTCGGGCAGCACGCGGTGCAGCCATCTCTGCGTGCGGTAAAGGCCGCGCACGAGCTTCAGGCATTCGTCGCGCTTCGCCGCCAGCGTCGCGCCGCGCGCGTAGAACGTCGTGTACGAACAGGCGCCGCGATCGGCTGCGGCGTACCACAGAAAGCCGTGGCCGGACACGATCAACTCCTCGGCGTAGGGCTGCGGCACCTGCGCGACATCGACATCGCCGTAGCGCAGTGCGGTCGCGTTCTCCGGCATCGTGTTGCCGCGCTCCAATTCCAGGATCTCCGGGTTGAGGCCGGTGCGGCGCAGATCGTCCTGCAGGCAGAGCCACGGGGTCGGCACTTCGCTGACCACGCCGAGCCGTACCGCGGTCAGCACCGCCAGCCGAAAGCTCGCGCGCGGCGTGCGGCCGACCAGCATGAACGGGTCGCGGGCGACCGCTTCGCCGAAACACACGAGGTCGCAATTGGCGCGCTGGTCGTAGGCCTGGTTGACCCGCATCGGCCCACCCCAGGCGACATCGACGCTGCCGTGGAACAGCGCGTTGGCCGCCGCCGCCGGCCGCGGCGCGCTGACAAAGCGGACCTCCAGCCCTTCCTTCTCGTAGGCGCCGAGCGCCAGCGCCGCGTAATAGGGCGCGTAGAACAGCGCGCGCAGCGATTCCTGCAGCACGATCGCCACTGCCGTCACTCCTGCTGCAGGATCGCCGCCGCCGCGTCGGCGAACACCTGGGCACCCAGCATGATGTCCTCCTCGCTCGTATCTTCGGTCCAGTGGTGGCTGATGCCATCGATGCTCGGGACGAACATCATGCCCGAACGCAGCCGCCGCGCCAGCACCTGCGCATCATGCCCGGCGCCGCTCGGCATGCGGCGGTGCGATCCCGGCGCGTGGCGCTCGGCCGCGGCCTCGATCAGCTCTTGAAAACCGGGGTCCATCGCCGCCGGCGCGCTTCTCGACATCGGCGCGAGCGCGACCGCGCAGGGGCCGGCGCGTTCGGCTTCTTCAACCAATACGTGTAATTCCCGCACGAATCGCTTGAGGATTTGCGGATCGGTGTCGCGGAACTGCACCTGCATCTCGGCCCTGCCAGGCACGATGCTCGGCGCGTTCGGGTCGATCAGGATGCGCCCAATCGTCCACACCGTGCGCGGCCCGGCGATTGCGGCGAAGCGGTCGTGGATTTGGCTCGCCAGCCGCACCAATGCCGCCGCGGCGTCGCGCCGGCGGTGCATCTCGGTCGTGCCGGCGTGGTTCTGCTGGCCGGTGACCGTGACCCAGTGGTTCCAGATGCCGACGATACCCTCGACGACGCCGATCCGCTGGCCGGCGGCTTCGAGCGTGTTGCCCTGCTCGATATGGGCTTCCAGATAGCCGACATAGCGTGCCGGATCGATCTGTTCGCGCGGCCGCCCGGCATAGCCCGCCGCTTCGAGCACCTGGCGCAGGCCGGTGCCCTCGCGGTTCGCCGCGGCGTCGATTTCGGCATCGTCGAGCGCACCGGTGAACGAGCGGCTGCCCAGCATATTGCCGAAATGCCCCTCTTCGTCGGCCCACGCCACGGCTTCGATACCGAGCCCGGCGAGATTGGCGTCCGCGGCAAAGGCGCGCGCCAGTTCGAGCGCGTAGACGACGCCGAGCGCGCCGTCTAGCCAGCCGCCATGCGGCTGCGTCTCGCTGTGCGAGCCGACCAGCAGCCGGCGCCGGGCATGCGGGTTGCGGCCGATCACGTTGCCGATGCCGTCGATGATGGGGTCGAGCCCGGCCGCGGCGAACTGCTCGGCGAGCCAGGCGCGTGCTGCGACGTCCTCGGCCGAGTAGGTCGGGCGGTGCACGCCGCTCTTGTAGCGGCCGAATTCGGCGAGCCGTTTCAGGTCGGCGACGACCCGCCTTCCGTCGATATTCGGCATCGGCACTCTCCGCCCGGCAACCTGTCAGAGATTTAATCCGCGGCACGGCCCCCAGGCGGGGAACCCGCGCCGCCGCACCGCCTATTCTATGCAGGATCGTAGAGGAGCGTCCTCAGATGAATAAGTCGATCGTCGCCGGCGCCGCCATGATCGCCGGCATGGCCATCGCCTCGCCGATGCTCGCCTGGTCGGCGACGGATGGCGAGCAGCAGGCCCAGCAGGGCACGCCGACCCAGCAGGCGCCGCCGGCGCAACCGAGCATGGGCATGGGCATGGGCATGATGTCGGAGCATGACGGCGGCGGTCGGATGATGATGGGCGGCGGCGCCCGCATGCACGAGATGATGATGCGCCACATGGCTCGCATGTCGCCCAAACAGCGCTGCGAGGAGCGCCTCGCGCGGCGCGCCGGCATCACCGCCTACACGGTCGCGAAGTTGAACCTGACGACGCAGCAGAAGCCGCTATGGGACAAGCTCAGCGGGCAATTGCAGGCTGCCGCCGACAAGGAGCGGCAGCTGTGCCAAGCCCTCAGACCGGCGGATCAGCAGACGATCCTCGATCGGGTCGGGCAGCGTGAGCAGTTCCTGTCGTCGCGGCTGCAGGCGTTGCAGCAGGTGCGCCCGGCGCTCGAACAATTTTACCAGGCGCTCACCCCCGAGCAGCAGGCGATCGTCAACCACCCGTTCCGCCGCGGCTGACGGCAAGCCCCTCTCCCGCAATGCGGGAGAGGGTGGCGGTCGCGAATGCGACCGCCGGGTGAGGGCCAACGGCGCCGGCATTTGCCCCCTCACCCCAACCCTCTCCCCCGGTGGGGGAGAGGGGGTCAAGCCCGCACCTCGACCAGTTCGACGGCTTCGCGGCTTGGGCCTTCGATCATCGCGGCGCGGGTGTCGCCGAGGCGGTAGGGACCGTCGAGGAACCTGACGCCCTCGTCCCTGAGCTTGGCGACCCACGCGTCGAGGTCGCCGACGCTGAGGCCGATGTGATCCTGCATCTGGCCGCGGCTAGGCGAAAGCGGCCGATCGCCCTGGTTCATGTACCAGGTCAGCACGACATCGCCGAACTCGACCCCGGCGCGCGGCGTGCGGAACATGCCGTCGCGGGTCAGCGCCGGCCAGGTGCGGTCGGCGCCGCGCGCGACCCGGCAATTCTCCTCGCCGAGATCGGTGTCAGCGAAGCCCTGGCGCACCGGCGCGTTGAGGTGCGTCTTGTACCACAAGAGCGCGCAGAACGGGTCTTCGTGCCACATGTGTACGTGGTTGAAGCGTTCCTTCGGGTAGTCGCCGGCGATCTCAAACAGCGCGTCCTCGGGGCCGCCCGACATGTAGGCGAAGCCGCCCTTGCGGGTCGGCTGGACGCCGCCCGCGCGCGCTTCGGCGATCTGCGCCTTGGTCAGGCCGAGCGTGTTGCCGACGGAGGGCCAGGTGTCGCTGCTGATCAGCACCGATCCGCCTTCGTCGGTCGTATAAAGCGGCCGCATCGTGACCTCGGGCCGGGACTTATAGGAAGCAACGGCGGCCTGCGCGTCGGTGACGTGCCAGCCGAAGTGCCAGATCGCGCTTTGCGGCTCGCTCGGCGGCGGCGCCCCGACCCTCTCGAACAGGATCAGCACGTCGTTGGGCGAATGCAATGCCGGCACGCCGCCCCAGCTGCCCTTGCGGGTGCTCGGGAAGAGGCCGGCGTAGAAATCGATCGCCGCGTCGGGATCGACCGAGTTGAGGTGCAGGTGATGAAAACCCGGGGTCGGCAGCATCGGCGGCTCCTCGCGCAATTCGTGTCACTATGCGCCCGCCGCGGCGGAAATCAACGCCGCGCGCCCAACCGCCGCGCAGCCGTGGTTTGACTTGCGACGCCGCCCGACTATAGTGCGTCCTCCTCCCAAGAACGCGGGCGAATATGCCCCGGCCGGCATCGTCGCGAACGGCTGGCCCTATTGGGACAACAACAACCGAAAGCGGTTATACCGGCATGAGCAAGCGCGAAGAGTCGAAATACAAGATCAACCGCCGTCTCGGCGTCAATCTGTGGGGGCGGTCGAAGAGCCCGCTCAACCGCCGCGAATACGGCCCGGGCCAGCATGGCCAGCGGCGCAAGAAGCCGTCGGATTACGGCACGCAATTGGCCGCCAAGCAGAAGCTGAAGGGTTATTACGCCAATATCGGCGAGCGCCAGTTCCGCCGGCTCTACGAAGAGGCGGTGCGGCGGCGCGGCGATACCGGCGACAACCTGATCGAACTCCTGGAGCGCCGGCTCGACGCGACGGTCTACCGCATGAAGCTGGCGCCGACGCCGTTCGCCGCGCGCCAGCTGGTCAATCACGGGCATGTGCGGGTCAACGGAAGGCGCGTCAACATCTCCTCCTACCAGCTGCGCGACGGCGACACGATCGAGCTGGGCAACCGGGCCAGGGAAATGGCGCTGGTCATCGAGGCGTCCCAGTCGAGCGAGCGCGACGTGCCGGATTACGTCGAGATCGACCACGAGCGCATGCGCGGCCGCTTCGTGCGCGCGCCGAAACCGGCGGACGTGCCGTACCCGGTGACGATGGAGCCCAACCTGGTGATCGAATACTATTCGCGCTGAGGCTCGCTCGCTTCACTTCGTTTGTCGTCCCGGCGCAGGCCGGGACCCACTGTTCCGCGGTGGCGGCGGTTGCAGGGTGGGTCCCGGCCTGCGCCGGGACGACGCATTTTAGGCGGGGCTATCCATGCTGACCCTGCAACTCGCGATCGTGCTCCTGTTGATCCTCGTCAACGGCTTTTTCGCGATGGCCGAGATCGCGCTGGTGTCGGCCCGCCCGGCGCGGCTGCAACCGCAGGTCGCCGGCGGCAGCCGCGGCGCCGAGGCGGCACTGGAGCTGAAGGGCGACCCGTCGCGGCTGCTCGCGACCGTGCAGATCGGCATCACGATCGTCGCCGTCCTGTCCGGCACGTTCGGCCAAGCCACGTTGGGCGAGGACCTGCAGGACTATCTCGTCAGGAGCGGCATGTCGGCCGGCTATGCGCATGTCGTCAGCATGGCGGTCGTCGTGATCGGCATCTCGTATTTCTCGCTGATCCTCGGCGAGCTGGTGCCAAAGCGCATCGCATTGAGCCATCCCGAGCGCATTGCCGCGGCGATGGCGCGCACGATGCGCGTCCTCTCGCACCTCGCCGCGCCGCTCGAATGGCTGCTCTCGGCGACCACCGACCTTGCCTTGAAGCTGTTTCCGGTCAACGAGGAGCCGGCGCCGGTCACCGACGAGGAGATCGGCTTCATGCTGCGCGAGGGCGCCGCGGCCGGCCACATCCCGCTGGGCGAGACGGCCATCGTCGAGATGGCGCTCAGGCTCGGCGAGCGGCGGGTCAGCGCGGTCATGACGCCACGCACGCAGATCGAGTTTCTCGACCTCGACGACCCGCCCGAAGAGACCCGCCAGCGCATCCGCGAAAGCGCCTATTCGCGCTTCCCGGTGGTGCAGGGCGGGACCCACCAGCTGAGTGGCATCGCCCAGGTCAAGGATTTGCTTGCCGCGAATTTGGCCGGTCAGCCGTTCGACCTGCGCGCGGCGATGCGGCCGCCGTTGTTCCTGCCGAACACCGTGACCGTGCTGCGCGCGCTCGAAGTGTTCAAGACGAGCGGCGAGCAGATGGCGCTGGTGGTCGACGAATACGGCGATCTCGAAGGGCTGGTCACCGTGACCGACATCCTCGAGGCGCTGGTCGGCGAGTTTCCGGCAAGCGGCGAAGCCGACCCGCGCGTCGTACGCCGCGAAGACGGGACGCTGCTGGTCGACGGAATGCTCGGCCTCGACGAATTGAAGCAATTGCTCGGCGTCACCGAGCTGCCCGGCGAGGATCCGGATTTCCACACGCTCGGCGGCTACCTGATGGCGCGGCTCAACCGCGTGCCATTGGTCGCCGACCGGATTACCGCCGGCGACTGGCGCTTCGAGATCGTCGAGATGGACGGCCGCCGCGTCGATCGCGTGCTGATCGCGCCATTGCGGCCGAAAGGCCGACGGCCGTAATCAAAGCTCGCCGCGGCGGGCGAGGGCGGCGATGCGGTCGCCGATGCGGCAGGCGAGCGCCTGGATCGTCAATGACGGGTTGACCGCGCCGCTGGTCGGGAACAGCGAGCCGTCGCACACCCACAAATTCGGGATGTCCCAGGTCCGCCCGTCGGCGTTGGTGACGCTGTCGCGCGGGTCGGCGCCCATGCGACAGGTGCCGGCGAGATGCGCGGTGTCCTCGACCGGCCACAATTCGCTTCCGCCGGCGGCGCGCAACGCCTCGCTCATAAAGCGGATCGCATGTTGGTAGAGCTTCCGGTCGTCATCGCCATAGGAGAAGACGACGCGCGGGATGCGCAGCCCCAATTCGTCGGTCTCGTCAGCCAGTTCGACGCGGTTCTGTTCCTGCGGCAACACCTCGCCGACGATCTTGAGACCGGCCTGATGGTTGTACTTCGCCATCTCGTCGCGCAATTCCATGCCCCACAGCCCGCGCGCGGGCGCCACGGTCTGCGCCCATTCGACGGCCAGCGGCCCCTGGCTCATATAGACGTAGCCGCCGGGGAAATCCTTGCCGTGATCGGTGTAGTTCCAGTGCTCGGTGATCGCCAAGGACGGCGGCCCCTTGTACCAGCGGATTTCCTCGTCGAACGTCGCGTAGACCGCGTGGTTGGACTGCGGCATCAGGTTTTTGCCGACGAGGCCGCTGCTGTTGGCGAGGCCGTCGGGGAATTGCGGGCAGGCCGAGTTCAACAGCAGCCGCGGCGTCTCGATCGCATAGCCGGCAACGACGACGTGGCGCGCGCGCTGATGCCGCCATTCGCCTTCCCGATGATAGTGCACGCCCTTGGCCCTTCCGTCGGCGCCGATTTCGACGCGGCCGACCATCGCCAGATCGCGGATTTCCGCCCCCGCCTTGATGGCGCGCGGGATCCACGTGACGAGCGCGCTCTGCTTGGCATTGGTCGAGCAGCCGAACTTGCAGAACCCGCGATAGACGCAGGGATGCGCCTGGCCGCGGGGCGCCGACAATGTCGCCAATGGCGTCATCGCCCATTTGATGCCGAGCGCCTCGCAGCCGCGCGCCAGCACCTGCCCGGCGCCGTTGATCTCGTGCGCGCGGTAGGGGTAGCGCGGCCGCTGCGGCCCCCACGGGTAATTGACCGGGCCGGCGATCTTCAGCGCGTCCTCGACCTCGGCGTAGTAATGCCACATCTCGTCGGGATCGACCGGCCAGTCGACCGCGTAGCCGAGCTTCGAGCGCGCCTTCAGGCGTTCCGGTCGGAAACGCAGCGACACCATCTGGAAATGCACGGTGCTGCCGCCGACGCTCCGGCCGCTGTTGTTGGTGCCGAGCTGGATCGGGTCCTGGCCGCCGATGATGCGCTCGTCGAGCCAGAACAGCTTTTCCTGCGCGGTCTCGTCCGAGGCGAAATCCTCGAGCGGGCGCCAGAACGGCCCGGCGTCGAACGCGACGACCGAAAACCCGGCTTCGGCGAGCTTGCAGGCCAAGGTGCCACCGCCGGCACCGGTCCCGACGATCGCAAAATCGACCTCGTCCGCGTCGCGCCAGCAGCGCATGGGCAGCCAGCCGCCATGCCGCAGTGGATCGGGCGCCCGCCCGTCCCTGGCGCGCGGGCCGTCAGTCATCGCCGGCTGCCTTGCGTTCGATCGGCTCGCCCTCGATCGCTTCC
>DATEKP010000125.1:0-4501 GCA_035277405.1 Allostellaceae bacterium
CGTCAGCACCCATTCGATCGGGTACTGCCGGCCGGGACCGGCTCGCAAATTGACCTTGTCGGCGTGCAGGCTGACAAAGCGCGGCACCTTGAGCTCGGCATTCGGGTCCGGCGCGGCGGCCGGCGACCGCCCGCCGGTCAGCATCAACAACAGGACGCCGAGCGCGCGCAGGAGGTGGGCCATATTCCCCCCATTGGCCCAAACTTATGAAAGCGATAAGTCGCGCCAACGCGCCCGGTCAAGCGTCGCGCCGGGAGCGAGTCAATCCGCCGCGGCCCGGACGCCGGCGCCGCAGGTCGGGCACTCCGGATCCTTGCCGATTCGGATGCGGTGAAAACGCACGCCGAGCGCGTCGTAGATCAACAACGTGCCGTCGAGGGTATCGCCAAGGCCGAGCAGTTCCTTCAGCACTTCGACAGCCTGCAATGTCCCCATGACTCCGGCGACGGCGCCGAGAATTCCGGCCTCCTCACAGCGCGGCACCGCGTCGGGCGGCGGCGGCTCGCGGAACAGGCAGCGGTAGCAGGGGTGGCCCGCGCCGAGATACGGGCGGAACGTCGACAGCTGCCCCTCGAACGGCGACAGCGCGGCGGCGACCAGCGGCTTGCCAAGCCGGAAGCACTGCTCGGTCAACAGATAGCGCGTCGCGAAATTATCGCTGCCGTCGGCCACCAAGTCGTAGCCGGCGATCACCGCCTCCGCGTTGTCGGCGGCGAGGCGCAGCGGGTAGGTCTCGATGCGCACATCGTCGTTGACCGAGGCGAGCGCGGTGCGCGCGCTGTCGACCTTGAGGGCGCCGACCCGCTCGGTTGCGTGTACGATCTGACGCTGCAGATTGGTCAAATCGACGCGGTCGTGGTCGATGATGCCGATCGTGCCGACCCCGGCGGCCGCCAGGTACAGCAGCAGCGGCGAGCCGAGCCCGCCGGCGCCGACGACCAGCACGCGCGAGGCCAGCAGCTTTTCCTGCCCTTCCTCGCCGACCTCGTCGAGGATCAAGTGGCGGGCATATCGGCTGAATTGTTGCTCGCTCAGCTCCATCGTCCCTCCTTGGCGGGCCGCCGGCTCAGCTCTCGCCCGCACCGCCCGTGGCATCGCCGGAAATGCCGGCGCGCTGGGCCCGTGTGCACAGCTCCTCAAGGGTCAGCGCGTCGAGCCGGCGCATCGCCTCCTCCTGCAGGTCGAGCCACAGCGGCCGCACGACCTGATGGCCGAGCGCGCCGCCGCTCGGCGCGCTGATCGGGTCCTCGCCGGTTTCGAGATGGCGCACGGTGCGCACGATGTCGCCGAGGCTGATGCGCTGACGGTCGCGGGCGAGCCGGTAGCCGCCGCTCGGACCGCGAATGCCGACCAGGATGCCTTCGCGCACCAGCTGCTGCAGCACCGGTTCGAGATAGCGCCGCGGAATGCCCTCGCGTTCGGTGATTTCAAGCGAGCGCACCGGTGTGCCGCCGCCGTTATAGGCGATGTCGAGCACGGCCTCGATCGCGAACAGCAGCTTCTTGCTTAACCGAATCATGAATCCGGAGTGTCGCCGCCCGGCCCGGTTTGGACAAGCCCCGGACGTGAAGCGGCGGTGCCGGTCGAGCCGAACCCGCCCTGCTGCCGGCCATTCGTCGCGGTAAACTCCTCGACCAGCGCGAATTCAGGGCGCGCGACGCGGGTGAATACGAGCTGGGCGATGCGGTCGCCGGGATTGATCGCGATGCTCTCGCCGCCCGCCGCGTGCGGCGAATTGCGGTTCCACGCCGAGACGAAGCAGGTCCCCTCGTAATCGGCGTCGATCAGCCCGACCGCGTTGCCGAGCACCAGCCCGTCACGATGGCCGAGACCCGAGCGGGGCAGCACCAGCGCGCACCACTCGGGGTCGCCGATGCGGAAGGCGAACCCGGCCGAAATCAGCACGGCCGGCGCCTGCGGCCGCAACAGGAGCGGCGCGTCGAGGCAGGCGTGCAGGTCGAGCCCGGCCGCGAGGCTCGACCCGTAATGCGGAAAGCCCCAGCCGGGCAGCCGCGCATCGATGATCTTCAGTTGCACTCTCAACGGCATATTCGGATGCGTCCCTGAACCCGGACCGCCGGCCTCCGGCCGGCATGCCGGCGAGACGCCGGCGTTCCGCCCGACAGCCGCTCACCGCCCCGAGAGCGTCACGGCGATGCGCTCGGCGAGGCGGGCGGCGACCTCGTGCTTGGTCATCGCCGGCCAGTCCTCGAGACCGTCGGCGCTGACGAGGCGGATCGTGTTGCGGTCGCCGCCGAACGTGCCGCTGGCGGGCGACACGTCGTTGGCGAGGATCCAGTCGCAGCCTTTCTTCGCCAGCTTGGCGCGGGCGTTGGCGAGGATGTTCTCGGTTTCGGCGGCGAAGCCGATCACCAGCGCTGGCCGGTCGTTGTGCCGCGCTGCGATCGTCGCAAGGATGTCGGGGTTTTCGACGAGGCGCAGGGCGGGCGGCCCCTTGCCGTTCTTCTTCAGCTTCTGGCCGGCGGCCTGCGCGACCCGCCAGTCCGAAACCGCCGCCGCCATGACCGCGACATCGACCGGCAGCGCTGCCTCGCACGCCGCCAGCATTTCCGTGGCGGTCTCGACCCCGACCAGCCGGACGCCGGGCGGCGTCGGCTCCCGCGTCGGACCCGATACCAGCACGGTCTCGGCGCCGAGCGCCACCAGCGCCGCGGCGATTGCGTGGCCCTGCTTGCCGGAGGAATGGTTCGACAGGTAGCGCACCGGGTCGATCGGCTCGCGCGTTGGGCCGCTGGTGACCAGCGCGCGACGGCCGGCGAGCTGCCCGCTCGCGCCAAAGAACCGTGTGATAGCGGCGAGGATGTCGGCCGGTTCGGCCATGCGCCCAAAACCGACTTCGCCGCAGGCCAGTTCCCCGGCGCCGGGGCCAACCTGTAACACGCCGCGCGCCTTCAACGTCGCGAGGTTGGCTTGCGTTGCCGGGTGCGTCCACATCTGGGCGTTCATCGCCGGCGCGATCAGCACCGGTTTGTCGGAGGCGAGCAACGTCGTCGCGGCGAGGTCGTCGGCGATTCCAGCCGCCATTCGTGCGATCAGGTCGGCCGTCGCCGGCGCGACGACGACAAGATCCGCCTCGCGGGACAGGCGGATGTGCCCCATCTCGCTCTCGTCGGTCAGCGACCACAATTCGCTGTAGACCTTGTCCTCGCTGAGCGAGGCGACCGACAGCGGCGTCACGAACTGGCGCGCCGCATCGGTCATCACGCAGCGCACGGCGGCGCCCTGCTCGCGCAGCCGTCGGATCAGCTCGAGGCTCTTATAGGCGGCGATGCCGCCCGCGATGATCAGCAACACGCGCCGGCCATGCAGCAAGTCCGCCTCCTTCTGCGGTTCGCGCAAATATGCTACCGCACCGCTCGCCGCACCATATGCCAGCATCGGAGGGACAAATGCCTGCTGTCGTGGCTGATGACCCGGTGCTCGCGCGTTTTGCCGCAGCGGCGCGGCGGGCCTATGGCGACCGACTGGAGCGGATCGTTCTTTACGGTTCTCGCGCGCGCGGCGACTATCGCCCTGATTCTGACTACGACGTCGCGGTCTTCATCAGGGACCCGGGCGATCTTTGGGATGAGCTGGGCGTTCTGTCGAAGATAACGACCGATATCTTGGTTGGCACCGACGCGGAAATTTCGGCGAAGCCGCTGCCGGCCGGCAGCTATCGCGAGGAGTCGCTGTTTATGAGCGAGCTTCGCCGGGATGGCATCGATTTGTGACACGCGGCACCGCCGAACTGCTCGACAGGGCTCGCCAAGGCCTTCGAGATGCGCGGCGACTTCGTGCTGAGATTCCGCGGATCGCCGGTCGCGAAGCTTATCTTGCGGCATTTCACGCGGCACAGGCCCTAATCTATGAACGAACCGGTAAGCTCGCGAAGACGCACCGCGGCGTGCGCAGCCAATTCGCGCGATTGATGAAAGAAGAGCCGGGTTTGCAGGGGATTTCGATCGAGGTGCTGAGCCGCGGGTACGAAGTCAAGTCTCGCGTTGATTATGGGGTGGGAACCACCGCCCACGTCTCCGCGCGGACCGCCGAGGCAATCATCGACGAAGCTGCAGCATTTATCGACGCGCTCGCTCGGCTGCTGTCGCAGGAGTAAGAACAAGACGAATTGGCTGTATTTTGTCAGTATCTCTGCGGGTGCTGTTGGTAAGATGGTTGACTTCATCTGCTAATGGCAGCGCAGCCGCGGGAAACTTCCTGTCGTAAGTCGCCGGCAGCTACCGGTAATCGGGTTTGCGTTTTTCGCGGAAGGCGGCGATGCCCTCGGCGAAATGGCGGCTGGCGCGCACGCGGTCGCCGAGTTGCTGCTCCAGCGCTTCGCGACTCCGGGCGTAATCGGCGATGCCGGCGCTGATCTGGGTGCGCACGGCCTGCACTGCGACGGGGCTGTTGGCGGCGATCGTCGCCGCCGTCTCCAATGCCCATGGCAGCAGCCGCGCGCGCTCGACGAGCGTGTTGACGAGGCCGACCCGCGCCGCGA
>DATEKP010000126.1:0-3108 GCA_035277405.1 Allostellaceae bacterium
CGATGCATCCCGGCATCCGTCTCGATCCGGATTTTCCGCTGCCTGGGATCGCGGCCCTCGAACTGGCGGTCGCCAGCCGCGAGCGCACGGCCGACTATCTGACGCAGTGGCAGATCGCCTTCGACGCAATGCCCGACGGGCGCCTCGCGGTCCTGGCGGCGGAGGCGAACGGCACGATCCTGTTTTTCGGAGAACGCTAGCGCATTGTCGGCTTGGGTGGAATCGTCATTCCCGCGCAAGCGGGAATCCAGGGTCAACCGACGTAGCACCGGCCCTGGACCCCCGCTTGCGCGGGGGTGACGGAGGGTTCCACTCATTCGGGATATGCTCTGGGTGGCGCCGTGCCGCTGCTGGCGCGGCGGCGAAAAGGATGACACTGTGGCCGCAGATACCCACCGTGAGGCGGCGCCGCCGAGGAGGGAAGGATGCGCAGGATCGGACCCAACAGTTTCACCGAGGTCTATTTCGCCGGCTGCAACCCGAGCTTTATCGAGACCAGCGACGGCTACGTCATGATCGACTCGCCGCAGCAGCCGATCGACGCCGTGCGCTGGCGCGAGCGGCTCGAGGAGAAGGCGCCGATCCGCTATCTGATCAACACCGAGCCGCACGGCGACCACATCTCCGGCAACGCCTATTTCCCGAAGGTGCCGGTGGTCGGCCATGTCAAATTGCAGGAATGCTTCGACCAGTATCTGAACGCGTTCGGCTCGCTCGACGAGAAGCGCGAGCGCTACAAGCAGCTCGACCCGGACAGCGTGTGGCTGGTCGGCCATCCCGACTACCCGGCCTCGCACCCGCCGACCGTGACGTTCACCGATACGCTGACCCTCAATGTCGGCAACCATACGTTCAACATCGTGCATCACCCCGGCCATACCGCGCCGCAGACCTCGATCCACGTGCCCGAGGAGGGCGTCGTCTTCACCGGCGATAACGTGTTCCACAAGTGCCGCACCTGGATGCAGGAATGCGACCCATGGGAGTGGCTGGCGGCGCTCGACCATATCGCCGCCCTCGATGTCGAGACGATCGTGCCGGGGCACGGCGAGCCGTGCGGCAAGGCCTATCTGAGAGAGCAGGCGCAGATCGTCGAGAACTGGGTCGGGTTTATCGAGACCTATGTCGATCGCGGCGTCGAGCCGGACGAAATCCTGAAACAGGGCGTGCCGGTCACCCGCCAGGACCCGTACCCGATCGGCCAGCGCCTATTCATGCACGACGAGCGGCTGACCGGGATGATCGTGCACAACCTGCACCGCCGTATCCGCGAGCGCAAAGAAGCGGCCGAGTGATCGCGCCCTAAACGTTCGGAAGCCTGTGTAATCCTTTGGTTGTCATGCCCGCCTTGCGCGGGCACGGCGCGGGGATTCGCGTCGTATAACGAAAAGCAACTGACCCGTTGCGTTTTTTTGGGAATGTGGGCGGCTTCCCGCCCGTTTACTGCACAGGAGGGCGGCGCTCGGAAGCGGTGCCGGCCCGGACGGAGGACAAGATGGTTTTGGTCGAACATCTGAAGAAAGCCGGCCGCGGCATCGGCATCGCGACGGCGCTGGCGGCAACCGTGGCGATGACCGCTGCGCCGGGCGCCGCCTATGCGCGCGATTGGCACGGCGGCGGCTGGCATGGCGGGGGTTGGCGCGGCGGCGGTTGGGGCGGCGGCGGTTGGGGCGGCGGTTGGCATCACCACCGCGGCTTCGGCGGCGGGATCGCACTCGGCCTGCTCGGCGGCGCGCTCGCCGGCGCGGCCATCGCCTCGGCCAGCCCCTATTACTACTACCCGTACTCCTACTCCTATTCGTATCCGTATTACGGGTATTACAATCCCTATTACGGGTACGGGTACTACGGGTACTGAGCCGGTTGACCGGCGGCATGACAGGCGGGCGGCGCGAGCTGCCCGCCGCATATTGTCTCCGCGATTGCCGCATTTGCCGGCGATTCGCGTCGGCGCCGGGCAAGCGTGCGGCCGGGCTTGTGCTGGACCCTTGGAATGAGGCTGCGTCGAAAGCCGTTCTTTCGGCGGTAGGCGGCACCCGATTTTCGATTTATAAACGGTTGCCGGATTAACGGTATCGGCGCTGGTTAGGAGCGGAGGACCAATTATGGCCATGGTGGATATCATCAAGCGCAGCGGCCGGGGGATTGCGGTTGCCGCGGCGCTGGTTGCGGCGGCGGCGCTGACTGCCCCCAACCCGGCGCAGGCGCGGATCGGGACCGGCGCTGCAGTCGGCCTCGGCCTCGGCGCATTCGCCCTCGGCACCGCAGTTGGCGCCGCGGCGAACCCGTATTACGGCCCCTACGGGTATCCGTACGGGTACTACCCGCCGGCGCCGGCCTATTACCCGCCGGCCCCCTACTACCCGCGCAGCTGCTGGGATCCGTATTACCGGCGCTACTATACCTGCTGAGCAGACGGGCGGACGATTGAGGCGCGGGCGGCTCGGTGCCGCCCGCAGCGCCTGCGGCTAGAGGTATTTGGCCGGGCGGATCATCGCGCGCCACATATGCGCGACCGGGCTGTTGTCGAAGCCGAGCCCTTCCTTCGGCTGGCGGAAATTGCGGCCGATGACGTCGGTGAACTCCTCGAGCTCGACATGCACGTTGGGGTCGAACGAGTAGATGTCATGGACCGTGATCATGCGGCCTGACATGTACCATTTGTGGTCGCGCATCCGCTTGTAGTCTTCCTCGACATAGGGGTCGGGGCGGTAATCGGCGCCGAACGCGTTGACGTAGGATTGCGGGTACTCGTAACCGACGCTCTCGTCGGGATAGAAGCGCAGCACCTGATGGGCGCGGATCGCCCAGGTGACCTCCTCATCGACATACGGCTCGACGAGTTGCGCCCCCCAATAGCCGTGGTCGCCGCGGATGAAACCGATCGTCGAGATGTCGTGCAATAGGCACGCCAGCACCATCTTCTCCGGCAGCCCGCCTTTGACCGCGTGGCGCGCGCTCTGCAAGAGGTGCATGCAGGGGCCGAAGCGATACTTGAAGAAATCGGTCAGGGTCGGCTGTTCCGGCATCGCCGGCAGGCGCGGGTCGTCGCCCATCAGCACCCGCGCGTTCGGGTTGTCCCTCATCAGCGCCGCGGCGTTGGGCGCC
>DATEKP010000127.1:0-8097 GCA_035277405.1 Allostellaceae bacterium
CGCCATGTCGGCCACCGAATAGTCGCCCGCGACGTAGTCGCGCCCCTCCAGCCGGCGTTCGAGCACCCCGAGGCAGCGGTTGTACTCGTCGGCGTAGCGCTTCAACGAATAGGGGTGCTCGCCTTGCGCGTAATTGACAAAATGGCTCAATTGCCCGGCCATCGGCCCGAGATTGCCGACCTGCCAGAACAGCCATTCGAGGCATTCCTTGCGGCCGCGCCGGGTGGTCGGCAAGAATTGTCCGGCGCGTTCGGCGAGGTGGATCAGGATCGCGCCGGATTCGAACACCGGCATCGGCCCTTCCGGATCGTCGTGATCGACGATCGCCGGCATCCGGTTGTTCGGGCTGATCCTGAGGAACTCCGGCTTGAACTGGTCGCCCTTGCCGATATTGACCGGCACGACGCGATAATCGAGGCCGCATTCCTCCAGCATGATGCTGACCTTCCACCCGTTCGGCGTCGGCCAGTAATAGAAGTCGATCATCGCGCTGCACCCTGTTGCTTCAAAAGAGGTGACCCTCTCGGTTTTGGTTTGCGCCGGGGCGGCGGGTCGATCAGCCCGCGGCGGCGATGTTGCGGCGCAGGCGCTCGCGGCTGGCTTCGGGCCAGAATTCGGCCAGCTTGTAGAACGCCGCGAACGAGGGGATTCCGGCGGGCAGCGTCACCCAGGGCAGCTTGCTGCGCGTGAAAATGTGGACGTCGGGCGCCACCGCCGCCGGGTCGTCGAGCGTGCCGGCGCGCAGCAGCACGGTGTCGCCCGGCGCGGCGTGGTATTTGCTGTAGATCGCCGTGCCGCACGCGGGGCAGCGGAAGATTTCGTGCGGCTTGCCGCTGCCGGCGGCCACCTTCGTCGAGGCGAGGCGGGCGTGGTCGGTCTCGACATAGCCCCGCTCGATCCAGATGTTGACGGCAAAGCCGCTGCCGGTCAGCCGCTGGCAGTCGCGGCAGTGGCAGGCATGGACGATCAGCGGCGCCGCCGTCAACTTGTAGCGCACCGCACCGCAGGCGCATCCGCCGTCCCGTTCCATCATCCCCTCCGGCCCTCGCACCGCTATATTACAAGCGGGAGCGGCATCTGCCAGAGAGGAGCGGCCATGGGCAAGCTGATCGACGGAAGGGAATCGGGGTTCGCGACCAACCCGGATTACAAGGTCCTGTTCGAACCCTCGCCGCGCCGGGTGCGGGTCAAGTTCGGCGGCGAATGGATCGCCGACAGCACAAACGCGCACCTGCTGTTCGAGACCAAGCACCTGCCGGTTTATTATTTCCCGCGCGCCGACGTGCGCATGGATCTGATGACGCCGACCGAACACCACACGTTCTGCCCGTACAAGGGGAAGGCGGCGTACTGGACGATCCGGGCCGGGGACCGGAGCGCCGAAAACGCGGTCTGGGGTTATCCCGATCCCTATGACGAGGTGACGGCGATCGGCGATTTCGTCGCGTTCTACTGGGACCGCGTCGATCACTGGTACGAGGAGGACGAGGAAATCTTCGTCCACCCGCGCGACCCCTATAAGCGGGTCGATGTCGTGCCGTCGTCGCGCCCGGTGCGCGTCATCCTCGGCGGCGAGACGATCGCCGAAACGCGGCGCGCGATGTTCCTGTTCGAAACGCGGTTGCCGATCCGCTACTACATCCCGCCCGAGGATGTCCGCATGGACCTGCTCATGCCGAGCGACAAGTCGACGCGCTGCCCGTACAAGGGCCGGGCGCGCTACTGGTCGGCGCGGATCGGCGATCAGGCCTTCCCCGACATCGTGTGGAGCTATCCGGAGCCGATCGCCGAATGCCCGAAGATCGAGGGCCTCCTCTCGTTCTTCAACGAGCAGGTCGATGCGATCCTGGTCGATGGCGCAGAGGTGCCGCGCCCGCTGACGCAATGGTCGAAGGATTGGGCCGAGCGGGGGAAGACGGCGCCCGATCTGCGCGGGCCTGTCCCGCGACCGTGATGCGCGCGGTCGAAACCGTCACCGTCAGGCCGGAGGACGGCGCCGGCCGGCTCGACCGCTGGTTCCGCCGGCATTACCCGGACCTCAGCCACGGCCGGCTCGAAAAGCTCTTGCGCACCGGGCAGGTGCGGGTCGATGGCCGGCGCGCCCGCGCCGGCGACCCGGTAGCGCCCGGCCAGGCGATCCGCGTTCCGCCCCTGCCGGAGGCGCCGCCGGTCGCCGCACCGGCCGGCGTGCGGCCGCAGGACGAGGCGCTGCTGCGCGACGCGGTCATCCATCGCGACGATTGGGCGATCGTCATCAACAAGCCGGCCGGTCTCGCGGTACAGGGCGGCACCAATACCGAGCGCCATGTCGATGCCCTGCTCGACGGGCTGCGCTTCGGCAGCGCCGAGCGTCCCCGCCTCGTCCACCGCCTCGACAAGGACACATCGGGCGTGCTGCTGATCGCCCGCCACTCCGCGGCGGCTGCGTTTTTCACCCGCGCGTTCCGCGACAAGACCGCACGCAAAATCTACTGGGCCGCGGTCGCCGGCGTGCCGACGCCGCACCAGGGCCGCATCGCCCTTGGCCTGGCAAAAGGCGGCGCCGCCGGTCGGGAACGCGTGCGCCTCGACGACGAGGCCGGCAAGAGCGCCGTCACCTATTACCGCGTCGTCGATGCCGCCGGCAGCCGCGCCAGCTGGCTGGCGCTGCTGCCGCTGACCGGCCGCACCCACCAGCTGCGGGCACACTGCGCCGCGCTCGGCACGCCAATCCTCGGCGACGGCAAATATGGCGGCCAGGCGGCGCAATTGCCGGGCGGCGCGGCGGCGCACCGGCTGCACCTCCATGCGCGGAGCCTCGCCCTGCCGCATCCCGCCGGCGGTCGGCTCGCCGTCACCGCGCCGCTGCCGCCGCACATGCGCCGGCTGTGGCAGTTCTTCGGTTTCGCCGACGACATCCCCGACCCGTTCGCCGAGCTGGACTTGCCGCCGTGAAGCGCGTCTACAAGACCGTCGCCGTCCGTCAGGGCGAACATGGCTGGGGCGTCGCGCTCGACGGACGGCCGTTGCGCACGCCGGCGAAGCGCGAGCTGGTGCTGCCGAGCGCGGCGCTGGCGGCGGCGATCGCCGCGGAATGGGACGCGCAGCGGGACGACATCCGGCCGGCGACGATGCCGCTCTACCGCCTTGCCGCGACCGCGATCGACCGCACGGCGACGCAGCGCGAGCGGATCGCCGCCGAGATCGCCAATTACGCCGGCACCGATCTCGTGTGCTACCGCGCCGAGCGGCCGCCGGCGCTGGCGGAGCGCCAGCGCGCGGCCTGGCAGCCGCTGATCGACTGGGCGACCCGGCGCTACGACGCCGCACTCGTAGTGACGAGCGGCGTCGTGCCGGCCGCGCAACCCCCGGCAGTGCTCAAGGCATTTTCCGCGGCGGTGGCGGCGCGCGACGATTTCGGCCTGACCGCCTTGCATGATCTGACCGCCGCTTGCGGCTCGCTGGTGATCGCGCTGGGGGTGGTCGAGGGCCGGCTCGACCCGGCGGGGGCGTTCGCCGCCGCGCAGCTCGACGAGCTGTTCCAGGCCGAAGCGTGGGGCGAGGACCCCGAGGCCGCCGGCCGGCGCGAGACGCTCGCCCGCGATATCGAAGCCGCGGCGCGGTTCGCGGCGCTGCTCGGCGCCGCGCCCCTCGTCAGCCCGGCGGCAGCACGCCGAGGCGGCGCCACACCGGCCCGCGCTCGGCGATCACGCGCTCGATAAAAGCGGCGAGCCGCTCCTGCTCCGCTTCCGGCCTGCCGGCGCCGAGTTCGGCGGCCCAGCCGGCGGGATCGGGCGCCCTCGCGTCCTGCAGGCGGTCGGCGATCAACAGGTCGAGCATCGGGCAGGGAACGGGCGAGCCGGTGCCGGAAGCGGCGAGCGCCATGCCGAGATCGAGATTGTCGGGCCGCACGAAGCGCCGCGCGACCACCCGGTTCATTGTGCGCACCCGCGGGTCGGGAGCGGTGGCCGGTCCGCTCACCGGCAATGCCTGACGGCTGCCGACCAGCATGCCGACCAGCTCGGCCGGGTTGTCGCGGCGCGGCAGACCCGGCAGCGCGAGCAGGTCGCTGACGCGCCGCGGCACCTCGGCCAATGCCGCGACGACCGGGCCGAAGAACCGCTGCTCGAACCGCGCCTGCCCAGCCGGCGCCTCGAATTCCCAGGCGAATTGCGCCTCTTCGCAAGTCAGTGCCAGCATCGTCTCGCACAGCGCCCGGTCGCGCTCGGCATTATCGAGACGCCGCGCGCCGCGCACGAACATGTCCTGGCGCAGGCAGCGGGTCAGGAACATGTCCTTGACCAGCTCGCGCATGACCGGGTCGTCGTAGCGCGTGGCGACGGCGCGCGCCTCGTCGCCAAGCATCAGCTGCGAAAAATTCTCCAAGAGTTGCGCGGAGGCCACCCAATCGAGCTTGGCCGCCGCCAGCGCCCGCACGACATCGGCGTGAAAGCACGGACGCCAGGCGGCATTCATGTATTCGTGCGCGAGATAGGGGATCTGCAGCTCGCGACTTGCTCCAAGCAGAGCCGGCGCAAGCGCATTGCCGGCAAGATGCGGCGCGCCTGCCTCGTTCAGCGCGTGCGCGAGGTCCCAACCGGCGGCGACCTGCCGGTCGCTGCGCCCGCCGGCGCGGCTTCCGGCTTCAAGCAGCAGCCGTTGCAATCCAAGCGCGCCCTGCCAGGCCGGCAACGCGTTGTAGCTGACATAAGCGATGCCGCCCGGCCGCAATTTCGCCGCCAGGATGCGGACGATCCCGTCGCGCACGGCGTCGCCGACCCAGCTCCACAGCCCGTGCAAGGTAATGACGTCGGCTTCCGGTAGGTCGCAAGCATCCGCGCCGGCGGCGAGATCGGCCTCGACGAACGCGGCATTGGCGATGCCGGCCTCGACGCACAACGCGCGCGCCGCGGCGACATGGGCCGGGTTGAAATCGACGCCGACAACCCGCCAATGCGGGTTGCAGGCGGCCAGCATCGCCGCGCCGAACCCCTGTCCGCAGCCGAGCTCGATATAGGAGAGCGGCGTTTCCGGTCCGAGATCGAGGCCGGCGACGCCGCCGAGCAGACAGGCGAGGTGGAGATGCAGCGGCGACTGATGGCGGTAATAGCCGGGCAGATAGGCGATGTCGGTGATGTAGCCGCCGCCCCAATCTCCAGCGTTGCTCATCGTGCGGCCCCGGCGCGCTCCTCGGCCTCGACGATTTCGGCTTCGAACAGCGCCTCGTCGGCGTCGCGCGGCGCGATGCCCGCAACGGGCGCCGCCGGCGCCGGCATCCACGTGTTCCAGCCGAGCCGCGGCGCCGGGTCGGCGCTCCGGTCAAGGTGCAGCGGCGGCACCTCGGGGCCGGCCAGCACCGGGTTGACCGCGAAGCCGATCTCGTAGCCAAGAAAGGCGCGCACCAGCGAGACCAGCCGCTGCAAGCCGGGGCGATCGGGCAGCAGCGCCGCAAAGCTCGGATAATCGAGCGGGCCGACGCGCAGCACGATGCGGGCCTGCGGGTCCCAGGCGCGCACCCCGGCGGCGGCATCGACGCCGAGCCGGTTCCACGCGCCGGGATGGCGGCCCCTCGCCAGCGAACTGCGCTGGTCGGGCGGCAACGGCAGCCACGCACCGGCGAACTGCACCACGTCGACTTTGCGGCCGAGCCAATCCGACACCAAAGCCGTCAACCGCTCGGCCGAGCGCGGCCGCCCGGCGAAGAAGCCGGAATAATGCAACAGCGGCTCGCTGCCGACCGCGAGCCGCGGCACGAGATGCGGCGTCGCGTAGCCGGTCAGCGCCAAGAGCGCCTCGGCGACCCGGTCCTCCTCGGGCCGGCCGGCCGAATCAGCCGCCTCCGCGGTGCGGTTGAGGCGGTATTTGACGCCGGCGCCGGCGAACATCGCGACGATGCGGTGCGACAACAGGTCGAGAAAATCATAGAGCGCATGCGAGCGGCGCCGCAGCGTCTGGACCAGCACCTCGGAATAGAGCCGCGGCAGCACCCCGGCGGCACCGGCGAGACCGATCGCCGGCGTCGTCAGCGCCGGCGCCGCGCCGTTTGCGGCGGCGTCCACCGCCAGCACCTCGGTCGTCGGATAGGCGAGGCCGGCCGCGCTGCGGAAATGCGCCGCCTCGGCCGGATCGGCGGTCCGCGCGGCGCGCGTCAGCACCCGGACAGCAGCGTCAAAGCGGAACCGCCGCGGCTCGGCAATCAGCGCCGCATAGGCCGAGCGGCGCGCCTCGCGCGTCACAGCATCACCCGCATGCCGGCGCGCGCCGGCCAGGAAGCGGCGCGTCCCGGCCGGCCGCGCAGCACGACGCTGGTGCGGACAAACGAGTTTACCGTCGCATGCAATGCCAGAAAGCGGTCGAGCACCGACGCCAGCAGATAGAGGCCGGCGCTCTGCCAGGCGCCGGCCTCGAATTCGAGCGTCACATCGACGCCGCGGCAGAACGCGCCGGCGCGCGACCCGGGCGCCCGCGCGCTGCCGGGCCGCGCCGTAACCCCGATCAGCCCCTCGATCGCGGCGCGCGTCTCCGCCGACTCGCGCAGATCGTAAAGCCGCAGCACTTCGCGCAAGGCCGCCGCGCCGTCAGCATCGCCGACGATCGAGAGATGGCCGAGCGACAGGTGCGAGACGAGGCGCCAGAAGCGCCGCTCGCGCAATGGCGGGCGCAATGGCGCGGTCGGCGCGGTCAGGCAAGAGAGGCGGGCGACCGTCGGTAACGCCTCGGCCAGCCGCAACTCCGGGTGGCCGCCACCGAACGGCAGCCCGATCGGCAGGTCGCGGTTGAGGCACAGCGCCTCGAGCGACAGCACGGCGCCGGTCGCGGCGTCCGGGTCGAACTCGGGGTCGTAGGGGCCGATATAAACCTCACTGCCGGTCATGGGCGCCGGGCTTGGCCGCCGCGCCAGCTGGTAGAAGCCGCCGGGAACTGCCGCCTCGGGGTCGCCGTGAGTCAACCGGTAGAACGGGCGCCACGGCCGCGAGCTGCCGTCCGGACGGGTCTCGCGCACGCGCTCGACCTGCCACACCTCCATCGCCGCCGGGCGGCGGGCGTCCGGCACGATACGGTATTCGGTGTCGGTGTGGGTTAAGGGGATCGGCTCGCAACGCTGCGGGAACAGATTGACGATCGGCGTGCAGCCGAGGGCAAGCGCGTCCGCGCCGATCACCCGCTCCAGTTCGGGCAGGGCGCGGTCGAGATAGACGAAGATCTCAAGATGGCCGCCCTCGGTCAGCAATGTCTTGCCGTCGAGCCGGACGAAATCGACGAACAGAAACTTCTCGGGCAGCGCGAAATATTCGGTCAGCAGGCGAAACCCGGCGAAGCTGCGCGCCGGCCATGGCACGATCGCCTCCTCGGGCGCGAACCCGGCCGGCTCGATCGCGCTCGCCGGCAGCACGACCGGCGCGGTGTCGTTGGGGCCGTCGGCATAGGCGACCGACAGCGTGTGCGCGCACAACAGCTCGTAGAGCGGCAGCGCGATATTGGCGGCGCCGCGCAGAAAAAAGCGCAGGCGATCGAGACCGAGACGCGCGAAGTTGGCTTCGGCCGAACGGCATTGGAGGGCGATGCGCAATACGCTGACGGCGCCCGCGGCGAGCGGGTTGGCCGGCGCCGCCAATGGCAGCCCCGCGAGCCGCACGCTTTCGATCTCGACCGGCCACAATGTCACCGGCCAGGCGGTGCGGAAGCGGCAGATTTCCCCCTGCACCGGCTCGGTCTCGATCGGCAGCCCGGCGTCGAGCCGCACCGGCACCGCCACCTCAGGCTGGCTCTGAAACTGCGCGATCGCGGCCGACGGAAACGGCGAGAGATAATGCGGGTAAAGCACGCCGAGCAGCGCGTCGGTCAGCTCGGGGAACTCGTCATCGAGCCGGTGATGGACGCGCGCCGCGAGAAACGCCACGCCTTCCAAAAGCCGCGCGACGTGCGGATCGTCGACGGTTTCCGGGGCCAGCCGCAGCCGCCCGGCGATCTTCGGATTGGCCGCGGCAAACTCCGCCGCCAGCCGGCGCAGCGCGTTGAGCTCGCGGTCGTAATAAGGCAGCAGCGCGTCAGACATGGCGGGAGGCGGAGACGGTTTTCAATTGAACCAAGCTGTCATTGCGAGCGCAGCGAAGCAAT